>JANPEN010000381.1:0-1873 GCA_031422955.1 Acidimicrobiia bacterium | reverse complement strand
AAAGGGCCTGGGGGAGTCTAGGTCTGGTCTGATCAGCGCCTTCTTGGACTATCGCCGACCCGTCGCCGCGCTCGAAAGCACTGTAGGTGGCCACCAGGGGGAAGCGGAGGCCGGTTCTGCGCGCAACGTGTACGCGCAGTGCGAAGGCGAAATACGAACACGCAGGTCAGGGTGGTACCGCCTCATCGCTGCGACCACCAAAGTGGCACGTTGCGCGCAGAACCGCGGCCGCCACCCCGAATGGGACCACCCTGCGTGAATTCCTGCCGTGTTATCAGGGCGGCGGCGACCACCGGACCCCCAGCCGGGCCCTGCGCTGGGCCGAACGGGACCCCTGGCCGCAGTTAGGCCAAAGGTAGGCCCAATTCCCTGAAGTTAGGGCTCGAACCGGCGGACGGTCGGTGCTGTGAAGACCACTTCGCCGTTCCGAATTACGTTGATGAAACTCAAACTGAACGGCGTTGCAGCTAACCCCGGCCCCGCACCTCTGTGCCCCCCGATCGTGCCGTTCGGGGGCCGGGTTGAGCCGTTCTAGGGCCGGGCCCTTGCTTTATGGCCACCGTCCGTGCATATACTCTAACCGAGCATAAGTAATGCTCGTTGTGAGCATTAGGGTGGGACGCCGGGCTGTTGCAAAGTCGGGGTCCAGAGAGAGGCCGTGATGAGCCACCTGCGATCGAACCTCCTGGTGACAGCGGATGCCGGTGAGGGGCTGCTGGACCGGGCCCGTCGCTCGCTGCCCGATGTCGAATGGGCAACGGCCGGGCCCACCATCGAGGCCATCAATGCGCTCAAGGTGCAACGCAACGCCATTGTGTTGGCCCACAACTACATGACCCCTGACATCTTTTACGGGGTTGCCGACATCGTTGGCGATTCGTTGGGTCTGGCCCGGGAGGCGGCTCGCACCGACGCCGAGGTCATTGTCTTTGCCGGCGTGCACTTCATGGCCGAGACGGCCAAGATCACCTGTCCCGAAAAGACCGTGCTCATCCCCGATCCGCGGGCGGGGTGCTCGCTGGCCGAATCCATTACCGGCGCCGACATCCGGCTGTTGCGCGATCGCTACCCCGGCGTTCCCGTTGTCGCCTACGTCAACACCTCCGCCGAGGTGAAGGCAGAGGTCGATATCTGCTGCACGAGCGGTAACGCGGTGGAGGTGGTTCGCTCCCTGGGATCGGAACGGGTCATCTTCCTGCCCGATCAGTACTTGGGCAAATGGGTGGCGTCACAACTGCCCGACGTGCAGGTGATCCTCTGGGAGGGGTCCTGCATGGTGCACGAGCGCTTCACCGCGGCGGAGTTGCGCAGCTATCGGGTCGACAGCCCGCACGTGCAGATCCTGGCCCATCCCGAATGCCCACCGGAAGTGTTGGCCGAGGCGGACTATGTCGGTTCCACCGCCGGGATGATCGGCTTCGTAAAACAGCTCTCGGCCGGCACGCCGTCTGCCGGTAAAACAACGGAGGGTGACCCACCGATGCGTCACACGGTGGTGATGGTGACGGAGTGTTCCATGGCCGACAACGTGGCCGTGGAAGCCCCGGGCATTGAGTTCGTGCGGCCCTGCAACCTTTGTCCGCACATGAAGCTGATCACCCTGGACAAAATCTTGTACTCGCTCCAGACGATGACGACGGAGGTGGTGTTGACGCCCGACATCGCCGCCCGAGCTCGCCGATCCGTTGACGCCATGCTGGCCATCGGCGCCACGCCCGTTTCTCGACCACCAGCGGATGCTCTGGCGAAGGGCGCGCGATGAGCTCCGGTGCGGGGACGCGCCCCGCGGATGTCGGCGCCGCCACCTCAGCTCGGAGCGTGGACATGGATCCGGTGGAGCTGTCGGTACGACGCCACCGGGTGCTGGTGGTGG
>JANPEN010000380.1:0-6865 GCA_031422955.1 Acidimicrobiia bacterium | reverse complement strand
GGCCAGCAGGTCCAGGTGGGCGCCCGCGTCGGTGCCGCCCAGGAGGGTGCGCTCGTCCCGCCATACCTTGGCCCGCAGCGCCCAGGTCTCATCGTCGTCACCCCGCACGGGTTGTTGCAGGCCGGTCATCAGCCGGTCCGACACGACGATGTCGCACAGCACGTCGAAGCTGCCGCGGCCCTGTTCCTCGGCGATGTCGCCGATGGTGCGGCCCACGTACTCCTCGTTCTCCTCGCTGATCACGTCGCCCACGGTGAGGTTGTGCCACTTGGCCACGCCCCGCATGGGGCTGGGTCCCTGGGCCAACTCGTTCAGCTCGCGACGGCTGGCGGGGTCGGCCAGCAGGGCGATCTTGTCGTCGTCGGGCAGGGCCATGGCCTCACGCCAGCCGTTGAGGGCGTCGAGCACGAAACCGGACTGGAAGTTGAGCCGGCTCTGGATGGCGCAGGGCACCGTCAGGGCGATGATCTTGCCACCCCGCGGCTGGGCGTACTCGTAGGCACCGAGGTTGTTCTCCATCACCGCCATCTGCTTGGGGCTGGTGGAGGGGGCGATCAGGTTCCAGTTGAGGGGCCGGTTGGCGGCGGCGGACATGCGGGTGATGAGATCTATGTGCTCGGGGGTGAAACGCCCGACCGCGGGGATGAACTCCAGCGACGTGCCGTCGAAGCGGCTGCACACCTGGGCCAGGGCGACCATCTCGTCTTCGCTGGCGTGGCGGGAGGGCACCGGGTTGCCGTTGGGGTCGTTGTGGGTGGTGGCCCAGCTGGAGCTGAACCCCAGGCCCCCCGCGGCCAGGCTGTCGGCCAGGAGTTGCTGCATGGCGGCGAGCTCCTCGGCGCTGGCGTGGTGGCCCACGGACCGCTCGCCCATGACGAGTCGACGGATGGCGCTGTGGCCCACCATGAAACCGGAGTTGACGGCCAGGGTGCCGTCCAGGCGGTCAAGCCACTCGCCGAAGCTCGTCCAGTCCCACGGGACACCCTCCTGCAGGGATTGCAGCGGCATGCCCTCGACCCTGGCCAGCATTCGCATGAGGTAGTCGCCGTGCTCGGGCGCCAGCGGGGCGATGGTGAAACCGCAGTTACCGCCGATGACGGTGGTGATGCCGTGCAACGGCGAAGGGCTGAGGGTGGTGTCCCAGAAGGCCTGGGCGTCGTAATGGGTGTGGACATCAATGAAGCCGGGGGTGACCAGGTGGCCGGCCGCGTCGATCTCTTTGACCGCTTCCCCCTCGACCGTACCGATGCGTACGATGCGGCCGTCCTTGATGGCGACGTCGGCCCGTTGGCTCTTGCCCCCGGTGCCGTCGACCACGGTGCCGTTACGGATAATGCAATCCAGCATGGTGTACTCCCCAGTCTCAGGAAACGGCAGTTCCCCACTGCCGAGACCGCTGGTGCAGGTTACCCCGTGCCGACCGGGAGCAGGGCTCCGAACGGTACCCTTACTCCTCACCTGATGTAAGGAAGCGATGGAGATCGCCGCGAAGCTCAGCTCCAATGGGCAACTCACCGTGCCGAAGGCCGTGCGCGATGCCCTTGGGCTCACCGAAGGTGACGACGTGGTGTTCCGCGTCCAAGGCAAACGCGCCGTGCTCGCCCGCACCGCCGACCTCCTGTCCTTGGCCGGAACGATCTCGGTACCCGCGAACCGACGAAATGTCGCCTGGGACGATGCCGTTCGTCGAACCCGGGAAATAAGAACTGACCCATCTGGTGGGCATCCCACGTTGCCGGGTGGGTGAGCACCACCGCGTCAGGGACCCCGGCGACGAGATCAACAACGCTCGTCGAGCGGCCACCCACCACCAGCGGAGCCTGCTGGCCGATCCGCACGGCGACCACCGTCGAGCACATCTGCGTAGCCGAAATGGGGGACCCGGCTGTGACAGGATCTCGCCATGACCCGCTCCCAGGTGCCTGAAGCCGCCGCCTCCCTGCCCGCCCCGGGTCCCCAACGGGCCGGTGAGCAGGTCTCCCTGGCTCGGGCCTTGGATCGTTTGGTGGACGGGATGCGGGTCTACTTCTCGCCCATTTGCGCGGTGCCCGTCGCCCTGCTCGATGCGCTGGCCGACCAGCACGAGCGTTGGACCAAGCTGACGCTGGTGACCGACTACCTGATCGAGCCGGTGGCGCCGTTTCGCCACGCCGGCGCCCCGTTCCAGCTCATCAGCCTGCAACCCACCCCGGCGGTGGAGGCCATGCGGGCGGCGGGGGCGTTGCGCACGGTGTCCGCCAGTTACGGCCAGTTCGCCGGGCTGCTGGAACCCGGAGGCCCCTTGGCCCTGGACGCCATGCTGGTGCAGGTCAGCCCACCGGGGCCAGAGGGCCGCTTCAGCCTGGGGGTGGGAGCGGGGGTGACGGCGGAGCTGTTGCGGCGGGTGCCCCTGGTCATTGCCGAGGTGAACCCGGCCATGCCCTACACCTTCGGTGCCTCCGAATGTGAGCGCAGTGACTTCGACCTGTTGGTCGAAGTGGACCATCCTCTGGTGGAACTGGCCGTCCCCGAAGGTGATGACATCGCTCGGGCCATCGGCGCCCATGCCGCCTCCCAGGTGCCCGACGGGGCCACCCTGGAGTTCGGCATCGGCGCCATACCGGAAAGTGTGTTGGCGGCACTGGCGGGACGAGCCGATCTGGGCCTGCACGGCGGGATGATCAGCGACGCGGTAGTGGACCTGGCCGCCTGCGGGGCGTTGACCGGGCGGCGCAAGAGCTTCGACGCGGGCTTTCACGTCGGGGCCGGGGTGGTGGGCACGGCCAAGTCCTTCGCCTGGGTGGATGCCAATCCCGAGGTGTACCTGGTCGGTTCCCGTTACAGCCATGGCATCACCGTGCTGGCCCGTCAGGAGCGCTTCACCGCCATCAACTCCGCCATCGAGGTCGCCTGCGATGGTTCGGTCAACGCCGAGGTGGCGGGAACCAAGGTCATCTCCGGCCCCGGCGGCCAACCCGACTTCGCCATCGGGGCCAGCCTGGCGCCGGGCGGTATCTCGCTGATCACCCTGCGGGCCACCGCGGCCGGTGGGCGGCTCAGCCGCATCGTGAGCCAGCTGCCCGCCACCAGCCCGACCACGTTGAGCCGCTACCTGGTGGACCGGGTGGTCACCGAGTTCGGGGTGGCGGAGTTGAAAGGCCGTTCCCCCGAAGAGCGCCGGGACGCGCTCCGGGCGGTGGCCCATCCCGACCACCGCTCCCAGCTGTGAGGAGCCGCGCCAGGACCGATGCACGAGTCTCTGCTCACGGAAGTTGTGAGAGGACCTCGGCGGCGAAGCGTTCGATCGCTTCGAAGGGTTTGCCCATGCGCAGCGCGGCGGTGTTCACCAGCAGCCGGTCCACCCCGGCCTCCTGGTAGGCCGCAGCGCCGTCCAGGCCCTCGCGAGTGTAGTTCCAGTATGCGGTGATCTCGAGCTCCTTGGGGTCGCGGCCCTGGCGGTCGCACTCGGCCCGCAACTTGCCCATGAGCTCCTGGAAATGCTCCAGATCCCGATGGATCACATACCAACCGTCACCGCGTGCCACTACCCGGCGAATGGCCGGGGCGGAAGTGCCACCCACGATGATCGGTACTCGGGGCTGCTGAACCGGGGTGGGCAGCATGCGAAAGCCATGCCAGTTCACGAATTCGCCGCTGAAGTCCACCGTCTCACCCGTCCAGGCCTGGGTCATCGCGTCGATGTACTCGTCGGCCCGTGCGCCTCGATCCTCGAAAGGCACGCCGATGGCATCGAACTCCTCACGCAGCCAGCCAACGCCCAAGCCCAGCATCAGGCGGCCACCCGAAAGATGGTCAATCGAGGACGCCCATTTGGCGAAATACAATGGGTTCACCTGCGACAAGATGTTGACCCCGGTGCCGAGGCGGAGCTTGGTCGTGCAGGCCGCTATCCACGTGAGTGCAATGAGCGGATCGACGAACTGATCCACGCCCGACAGTGCGATCTTGCCGGTCGGGTTGTAGGGGTACACCGAGTCATACGTGTCGGGCAGGATCACGTGCTCGAAGGTCCACACCGACTCGTAGCCCAACTCCTCCAGGCGGGGGGCGAAGGTGGTGAGGAAACCGGGACCGATGAAGGCCCCCGAGTTGATGGGAACGACGCCGACGTGCATGGGGGGACCCTATTCGCTCGACCCGCCGGGCGCCGGGCTCCGGGCGGGCCGTCGGAGTCACTGGCTGATACCGAGAATCTCGCGGGCCTGAGCGCAGGTGGCCACCGGGCGGCCGACCTCGTGGGCCAGGGCCACGCATTCGGCGATCAGTTCAACGTTGGTGGGCTGGCGCTGCCCGGCGAACTCCTCCAGGCCCACGTGCAGATGGCCGCCTAGTTCCAAGGCCAGACGGGGCAGGGGAGTTTCCATCAGGTCTCCGCCCCATACCGACACCGACCACGCCAGGCCCGTACCCTGCAGCATGTCGAGATAGGCCATCAGGGCCGCCTCGGTGGGAGGCAGACCGTAACTTGCGCCTCGACCCCGGCCGAAAATATCGAACGGGCCGCAGAAGTAGAGCTTGATCATCGCCCCTCGGGACAGGCGGCCGGCCCGATGGTAGTGGAGGGTGGTCTGCAGCCAGCCGGGCTCGTAGATGGCCACCGACGGCGCCATACCGCGCCGTTCGCACAGCCCGAAGAAGGCCTTGACGTCCTCGAAGCTGTGCCCATAGCTGTAGCCGGTGGGCAGCCCATCCGGTCCCAACCAGGCCACGTTGGTGGAGCCGGGATCCACGTAGGCCATAGGCATGGCTGGGCCCAGCTCGTCGGCCAGGATCTCCAGGTGGGCCAAGCGATCGTCGATGGAACTCGCGGCAACCCCCGTGGCATACCACAAGGTATCGGGACGTTGAGCCATGAGGGGACGCCAAGCGGCCAGGTAATCATCGGCCGCCTCCCGGCCCAGCAAACGGAACTGGGCGTTGTGGGCGTGGATGATGGAGGCGCCTGCGTCGAGGCAGGCGAGCACATCGGTCCGGATCTCCTCGGGGGAGCGGGGCACGTTGGGGTTGCGTTGTTTGCGGGTGGCGCCGTTGATGGCGCATTCGATGATGACCGGAGATGGCGTTTGGTTGTTGTCGCTCATGGTTGCAACCTCATCAGCAGGGGGGCATGGGCGTAGCCCAGGATGGTGCCGGCATGAGCGGGGATGGGCGCGGCGGCCTCCCAGCGGGAGAAGCGCTCGAGCAGGGCCCGCAACAGCAACGTGGCCTCCAGTCGGGCCAGGTGAGCGCCCACGCAATGATGTAATCCCCAACCGAAGCTGACGTGGGGGTTGGGGTCACGATCCAGGCGAACATCCTGGGGGGCATCGAACACGGCGGGGTCGTGGTTGGCCGCGCAGATGGCCAACACCACGTTCTGGCCGGCTCGCAGCTGTTGGCCTTCGCGTTCGTGGTCCACCACCACCTTGCGCATCATTGAACGGGCCGGTCCCACCGTGCGTAGCAGTTCCTCGATAGCTAACTCGTGCACCCGTTGATCGCCCCCGGGTGACGTTGCGTCCTCGGCCAGTTGGGCCCGCCAGCGGGCGGCAAGCTCGGGTCGTTCCAGGAGCAGACCCAGGGCGTTGGCGATGAGGGAGGTGGTGGTCTCGTGACCGGCGAACAGCAAGATGGTGCAGGCCCCCACCAATTCCGCTTCGCTCAGGCTGTCTTCGGCCGCCGCCACCAGGGTGGTCAGCAGGGTGTTGCTGGGGGTGGTTCGCTCGGCCTCGATCAGCGCACCGAAGAACGCGTTGAACTCTTCGGTGGCGGCGATGGAGGATTCTGGCGGGGTGTCGTGGGGGGTGGTCGACAGGGCCATGGTGGCTAATTCGTCGGACCAGCGCACGAAACGATCCCGCTGGCCGGGGTCGACACCGAGGACGGCGGCGATGACCGCCGCCGGCAACGGGGAGGCCAGCTGGGCCCGCACGTCGATGGTGACACCGGGGTCGGGTAGCTCGGTCAGCACCCGCTCCACGGCGCGGGTGATGAGCTCGGTCATCGACGCCACCCGGCGAGGGGTGAAGGTGTCGCGGACGGGGTCTCGCAGGCGGGTGTGCTCGGGTGGGTCGCGAAACACCATCCAACCCGACAACAGTGCCACCACCCGTTGGAACGCCTCGGGACGATGCTCGGCCACCCGCTCCAGGGGGGATATACGATCCGAGGAGAGGCGAACCGGGTCCCGAAAGGCGTCGGTCAAGGCCTGGTGGCCGATGACGATCCAGGCCCGGTGGGCCTCGCTCCAATGCACAGGGCCGGCTGCCCGGAAGGTGGCGAAATAACCGGCCGGGTCGGTGAAGCTCCGGGGGTCGTTGAGATCGATCATGACCCCAGGTTCGTTGGTTATCAACGGAACTGTTCCCGGAGTTGGAACTTCTGCACCTTGCCCGAGGGGGTTCGGGGCAGGGCGTCGACCACTTCGAGCCGTTCGGGCCAGAACTGCTTGGCCATGCCGGCCTGGTCCAGCCACGCGGTCAACTCGCCTAGGGTCAGGGGTTGGTCGGGGCCTCGGTCCTCGGCCACCACCACCGCACAGGCTCGTTCTCCCAAGCGCTCGTCGGCGACGCCGATCACGGCCACCTCCCGCACCCCGGGATGGCCGAAAAGCACTGCTTCCACCTCGACCACGGGCACGTTCTCCCCGCCCCGGATAACCAGGTCCTTGGTGCGCCCGGCGATGCGAATGCCACCATCGGCCCGACGGCGGGCCAGATCTCCGGTGTCGAACCAGTCCCCGCCATCGTCGGTGGCGGCGCTGAGTTGCTGGCCATAGAGGTCGGGCCGTTTGAAATAGCCGATGGCCTGGCTGGCGCCGCGGACCAGCAGCCGACCGACTTCGTCCACGGCCACCTCGTCGCCTTCGCTGTCCACGATGCGTACC
>JANPEN010000379.1:0-6717 GCA_031422955.1 Acidimicrobiia bacterium | reverse complement strand
CGGCCTGGAGTCCATCCCCGGGGCAGCGGACCTGCAGGCGACCTATCCTGCGCGCCATGACCCACCGTACCGCTGCCGACATACGTGCCGGTATCGACCACCCCATCATCGATGCCGACGGGCACTGTCTGGAGAACCACGCCAACCTCTGAGTGGCCATGTAAAGCATCGGCGGGCCCATCGACGCCGAGGGGTTCCCGCTGTTCCACAAACGGGTGGGCCGGTCGCTGTCGATGACCGAGGAGGAGCGCCGCCACCGGGGTGTGGCCCAGGAGATCTTCTGGGGGTACGCCACCGCCAACGCCACCGACCGGGCCACCGCGCTGATCCCTGGCTTCCTCTACGAGCGGCTCGACGAGTTGGGCCTGGACTTCTCAGTGCTGTATCCCACCCACGGCCTGGCCCTGCCCAGCCTGCCCGACCCCGAGATGCGCCAGCGAACCTGCCGGGCCTTTAACGAGTACCTGGTGGAGCACTTCGGTGACTACGCGGACCGTATGACCCCTGCCGCGGTCATCCCCATGTTCACCCCCGACGAAGCCATCGCCGAACTGCAACACGTGCGGGACCTGGGCCTCAAAGCGGTGGTGGTGGGCAGCCTCATGCGCCGGCCCATCCCCGATGTGGTAGCCCGCTCGCCTGAGGCCGGCCGCCGGGCAGTGTGGAATGACACCTTGGGCATCGACAGCCTGTACGACTACGACCCGGTGTGGGACGCCTGCCGATCGCTGGGTTTCTCACCGACGTTCCACATGGGCACCCGGGGTTTCGGCATGCGCCAGTCGCCCACCAACTTCGTATACAACCACATCGGACATTTCGCCACCGCCAGCGAGGCGGTCTGCAAAAGTCTCTTTCTCAACGGCGTCACCCGCCGCTTCCCCGAGGTGAACTTCGGTTTCCTCGAGGGCGGCGTGGCGTGGGCCGCCAACTTGCTGTCGGATCTGATCGGCCATTGGGAGAAGCGCAACCTCCAGGCGTTGGAGCACACCAAACCCGACAACTTGGATCTCGACACGTTGGTGGCGTTGGCCGAACGCTACGGCGAGGCCGGTTTGGCTGACCGCTTCCGTCGGCGAGAGGGCCTGTTCGATCACGAGAGCTCCAACATGACCGGAGGCATCGACCAGCTGGATGACTACGCCCGTTGCGAAGTCTCCATCGCGCAGGATCTGGTGCCACTGTTCACCGACACGTTCTACTTCGGCTGTGAGGCCGACGACCGTATGAACAGCATCGCCTTCAATCGCAAAGCCAATCCCTTCGGTGCCACCTTCAAGACACTGTATGGCTCCGACATCGGTCATTTCGATGTGATCGACATGACCGGGGTGGTGCCCGAAGCCCACGAGTTGGTCGACGAGGGCCTCATGACCAGTGACGATTTCCGCGATTTCGTGTTCACCAACCCGGTGCGGTTCTTCGGTGGCACCAACCCTCGGTTCTTCGAGGGCACCAGGGTGGAACACCAGGTCCAAGCCGAGCTGTCGGTGGCTCGGTGAGCGGTGCCCTGCTGCGGGCGCTGGCGCTGGCAGCCGCCCTGGCCTGTGTGGCGTGTGGGTCCCGCTGGCAGCCAGGCCCAACTCGGCGCTAGTTCCTTGTCGCCAACGAGGGCCACCGACGCGGCCACCGGGTCGGTTGTCGAGATCACTGGGCGCGCCGGGGCAACGTCCACCAGCGTGCCGGTGACCGCGCCCCCCACAACGGCGGCCCCGCCAACAACCGCGGCGGTCCCCACGACCACCGGCGTCAAGCGATCGAGCGCCCAGGAGTTGGCCGCCATTGCCGCCCGGTCGGTGGTCGCCCCGGCCGATTTGGGCGCAGGGTGGACCGTCACCCTTCCCGGCGGGGTGATCGTGGCCCCGAAGGAGGCCAGTTGCTTGGATCGGGCCGCACCGGCGTTGGCTCGAGTCGCCGGGGTCGGCGGGGAGATCGGCTCCAGCATCTCCCACGACTCCTCGGGAACCACGCCTCCTTCGCGCACAGCTTCGAGGACGCAGGCGTCGACGCTGGCCTGGCTCGAGATCATGAAGAACCCGGAGTTCGAGAGTTGCCAACGGTTGGATTTCGAGATCGCCTTCCAAAACCCCTCGGGCACCCTGACGCTGTCCTTCAGCGACCGCCCCAGCCTGATGATTACCAGCGCGCCGGGCACCTCCACGCGCCTACGCTGACCCTGTCACCAAGACCTCCGGGGGGAGCAGGCATGACCACCGAGCTGTTCATCGACGTCGACACCCACATCACCGAGCCGCCCGACGTGTGGACCTCACGGGTTCCGGCCAAATATCGAGATCAGGTTCCCTACGTGGAGCGTGACCCTCAAAGCGGCAAGGACAACTGGATTCTCGGTGGCCGGCGCATCTCCTCGGTGGGTCTGTCCGCGGTGGCCGGGTTCGACGGCGGCCCGTTCCCGGCGTCACCCAAGGGTTTCGATGACGCCCACCCCGGCTCCTACGACGCCACTGAGCGTCTCAAGTACATGGACTCGGTGGGGATCTGGGCCCAGGTGCTGTACCCCAACGTGGGCGGGTTCGGCAGTCAGGTGTTCCTGCGCCTGGGCGATCCCGAGCTGATGTTGGCCTGCGTGGAGGCCTACAACGATTTCCAGACCGACTGGGCCTCCGCCGATTCCCGCCGCCTGCTGCCCATCACCGCCACCCCGTTCTGGGACGTGCCAGCGTCGGTGCGGGAGATCCAGCGCTGCGCCGACAAGGGCCATCGGGGGGTGCTGTTCACCGGCGAACCCCAGGCCCACGGCATGCCCTATCTGGGTGACCCCCACTGGGATCCCATCTGGGCCGCGTCCCAGGAAGCCGGGCTGTCCATCAGCTTCCACATCGGCTCCGGTGACATGTCCAAGATCTTCGACAAGGACCGGGTCCGGGCCCACGGCTCCGCCGCCACCTACGCCACCAGCACCGTGACGCTCACCCTGGGTAACGGCGTGCAGGTGGCCGACCTGCTGCTGTCCGGGGTGCTGCCACGGTTCCCGGACCTCAAGTTCGCCTCGGTGGAGTCCGGCGTGGGCTGGGTGCCGTTCGTGTTGGAAGCCTGCGACTACGCCTTCATCGACGGTCAGGTCCGCCAGCAGCGCCCGATCTTCGAGATGATGCCCTCGGACTACTTCCGTCGTCAGGTGTACGTCTGCTACTGGTTCGAGCAGTTCGCCCCGCAGGAGCTGCTGGAGAAGATCGGCGTGGACAACGTGCTGTTCGAAACCGACTTCCCCCATCCCACCTCGCTCTACGCCGGTGACGTGCGCACCCGTATCGACGGCGCGCTCGGCCGGCACTCCGAGGAGATCCGCCGGAAGGTCCTGTGGGACAACGCCGCCGCTCTCTATCAGGTCGAAGCCCCCTCCCCCGCCGACCTCGCCCGCCTCAACGCCGTACTACCAGGTACGGCCTTGGCGACCGCCAGCAGCTGATCCGGCCGGTCGAGCGCAACCACGGGCTTTCAACCCTCGCTTGACCCCGGCCGACCCACATCGCCACATCGCCATACTCCCTGGCGTGGTTGGTGCCAGCGGCGGATTCCGGCCGGGCAGGCGCAGCCACGGGCCCGACCCGTGCCGCCTACGCACGGTGATCTCCGGATCGCTCCACGGGTTGAGCCGGCTGCGTTCCCGCCTGGGATGCCGGCTCAAATTCCCATTGGGCTGATTTGGGCCACGCAAGCCGCGCCACCGACGCTCTTTATCGACGCAACGCGGTCCCAGCGCCACGCAAACGTGACATTGTCGCTGGCTGGGCAGGCGCCCGTGGCCCAACTCAGCCCAATGGAATCCGCTTGAGTATCTTTCATGTAGTTTCACACTATGGTCGGGTTCGTTCTTGCCAAGGATCTGGGGCGTCCGGAGCTCAAACGACGGCTGAGGTCCGGAGCCTTGGTCCGAGTGGGACGTGGGGTGTACGCACCGCCACCCACAGCGACGGCAGCCCAGGCCGGCGCGGTTGCAGGCGACCGCGCTGGGAAGGAGGCGACTTCAACCCGGGCGGTCCACCAGCGTCAAACCCTGGGCCAACGGTCCGAGGCCGCTATCGAATGGCACGGGGCCGCCTTCGGCGAGGCGGATACGTCGGCGGCCGATGCGGGGCCGTGTGCGACCGATGCGGGCAATGCGGTGGTGGCGGCGGGCAGGGCGGCGGCCGCGGGCAAAAGGGTGGGCAGGCCGTCGGCGGCCGACGCGGATATGGCGGCCGATGCGGATATGGCGGCGGATGCGGATATGGCGGCGGATGCGGGCACCGACTCGGATGCGTTCGATGGGCGGGGCAGGCCGGCGATGAACCCCTCGCTGGCCGCGTACCTTCGGGTATCTTCAGCGGCCTGGCGGCGGGACCTTGAGCTACAGGTGCTGCAATGGGGGCCCGGCGTGGTGGTGGCCCGATCTTCGGCGGCAGCCCTGTGGGGCCTCGACGGTTTCGAACCGCCGGTTCCGAGGACCGCCAACGTCTCACGAACGTCCGGCCTTCGCCATCAAGCGGTACGACGGGTCGCCCCGCTCGAGCCCATCGCCACACGTGCGGGATTCGATGTTACCGGGGTAGCCCAGACCCTGATCGAACTCGGTGCCGGTCTGGAACCACGGCCAGGGGCGATCAACGACCCGCGGCGGCTGCGTCCCGACGAGCTGGTTGAACTCGCCGTCGAGTCCGCGCTGCACCAGGGCCTGGTGAAGGAGTCCGACCTCCTCGACGTACTCGCCGGATGCGGCAACCGTCGCGCCGGCGCGGCTGTGTTGCAGGTGGTGCTCGAACGCCGGCCCTTCGGCGCGCCACCAACAGAGAGTTACCTCGAAACCCGCGGCGTGCAGGTGCTCCGCAACGGTGGCGTGAGTCCCGGTCAACGGCAGGTTGAGATCCACGACCGCCGGGGTCGTTATCTCAAGCGGGTGGACCTGCTGCTCGACGGCTGGTTGATCGTCGAGTTCGACGGTGAGGCCTACCACGACCCCGAAGGCGACCGGGAACTGCGCTCGGCGTTCACCGCCGCCGGCTTCCTGGTCCTCGCTTTCGACTTCGAGCAGGTGACCCGGTTCCCCAAGTTGGTGGTGCAACGCGTCACCGACGCCCGGAGCGGACCATTCCGTTAAGTACGGTACCCTGCCTTATGAAAGCCCGCCTCGCCGCCCTACTCATCGGTGTGGTCGCGCTGGTGGCGGTGTCTTGCGGTTCCCCACCGCCGTCGGGGCCCGAGGTGGCGATGACCGGGCAGGAAGCGGAGATCACCGACGATGACGCGGGCTCGGCCTCGCCGGCGGGCACTGGGCAGGTCGCCGGCGAGTTACCCGGGGTCGAGGTCGATCCCGGTTTCGGAAAGCTGAAGATCGAGGCGATCGGGGACTCGGACACCAAGGGCCTGATCCCGATGCTCCCGCCGCAGGTGACGCAATGGCGGTGGATCTCCTACTCCGATCCCGAGGCGTTCCGAACCGATTCACTGAGCGGGTTCGATCTCATTGTCACCGCGGCGCCGATCGCTTTCGACGGCGGCGAGCTGGAGGAGTTCGTGGTCCAGGGCAGGCCAGCCCGAATGGGCACGCGTTACCTGGGTGACGGGGTAAGCGGTCCGGTGCTGGTGGTCTCGCGGTGGCCGGATGCGGTGGTTGAGGTCCGGGCCCACGCCGCGGACGCCAGAGCCGAGGACCTGCTGGCGGTGGCTGCGGCCCTGCGCCCGCTGAGCGTTGAGGACTGGCGCACCCGGTTGAAGGAGTACAGCTACCCGACCCGGGACGCCAGCGCCGACCAGCAGAGCACCCGCATGGAGCTCGGCCGCCACCGCACCGAGGGCGTCGAGTGGGAGGCGGCGCTGCTGGTCCCACCGAACTGGCGGATCAACCCCAACGATCAGCGCCAAGCCTGCCTCCTGGTCACCCATGCCGGGGTGGTGCTGCCGGAGAACTCCTGCGGGGACCCGTGGACCATTCGACTCTCCAACGGCGTGCGCTTCGTGTTCGGGTTGACCGGTGCCGGCGTGGAGTCCGTTACGTTGGCCTCCGCATCGACTTCCCAGTCTGCCGTTGCCGTGGCCTTCGAGCGGCAGGTCCCCACGCTGCCCGCCACCGAGGGCGTACGAGCGTACGTGGGCGTCGTACCCCTCGAGCAGTGCTACCTCACCCTGGTGGGATCAGACCGGTGGGAGCCCGCCAGCATCATCAGGCCCCTCGGCAAGGGTGGATTCGCCGATTCCTGCGCGCTCGGCGCACCCGGCGCACCGCCACCCACCCCTTCCCCGGGCACCACACCGGTCGGCACCGTACCAGTGGGTACGACCGGGTCGGGATGATGTCAGCCGGGCCCGGTGGCGCCAACCGTGCTGGGCGGGCCAGGCTGGGGGCCATGGAACAGCGCGAACCGGACCCTCAGCATGAGAGCGGCTCATGGGCGTGGTGCCGGGTCGAGTTCGACGAGGCGGCCGCCACCATTGTGGTGCGAGAGCGGATCCGGCTGGCTGACACCGATAGTTCGGGGCGCATCTACTACGGCACCGTCACCGAATGGTTCAACCGGGCCCAGGCCGAGTTGTGGTTTGCCCTGGGGTTCCGCCAGGCCGGCCTGCTACCCACCCCGATGATGCCGGTGGTCAACGCCAACATCACCTACCGCGCCGCCCTGCTGCTGGGTGACGAGTACACCCTGCGAGCCTGGATCGAAGCCGCCGGGCGCACCTCCCTCACGGTGGGGTTCGAGGTCACCAAGGCCGGCCAGGTGC
>JANPEN010000378.1:0-7416 GCA_031422955.1 Acidimicrobiia bacterium | reverse complement strand
CCCACCAGCTTCATGACCTCGATCTCGCGGCGCCGGGCGAACATGGCCGTACGAATGGTGTTGAGGATCAACAACACGGCGGCGACCAGCAAGAAGCACGCCACCACGATGATGACGAAGGAGGCGATGTTGGTGACCCTTTGCATCGTCTTCACCGTGTCGAGGGCGAACACCACCTCGCGCACGCCGGCCTTCTTGGCGAACTGGTCGCCCATGGCCTGGATCACATCGGCGTCGGCGTTGACCGGCTCCACCCGGAAGCTGGGCGGCATGGACTCCTGGTCCACCGACTCGATCATGTCCCGGGAACGAGAAAAGAGCTGCTTGAACTCCTCGTAGGCGGCAGGCTTGTCGATGAAGGTGACGGTGGAGACCTCCGGGTTGGCTTCCAGCGCTGTGCGCATGCTGTCGAGCTGCTCGGAGGTGGCGCCCGCCTGCATGAACACGATGAATTCGATGCCACCCTGCCAGCGGGCGGTCATGTTGTTGACCCCCTGGGCGAACACCAGCGCCGCGCCGAAAAGGGTCAGCGACACAGCCACGGTGACCACCGAGGCCAAGGTGAGGCTGAAATTGCGGCGAAGGTTGGTGCCCGTCTCGCGGGCAACGTAACGAACGTTCAAAGCCATGGATGCTGCCCCGCCTTACTCGTAGACGCCGCGCGACTGGTCACGGACGATGTGTCCTTTGTCGAGCTCGATCACCCTTCGGCGCATGGTGTCCACGATGCCGCGATCGTGGGTGGCCATGACCACGGTGGTACCGGTGCGGTTGATCCGATCGAGCAGGCGCATGATGCCCACCGAGGTAGCCGGATCGAGGTTTCCTGTCGGCTCGTCGGCCAGCAGGATGAGCGGACGGTTGACGAACGCCCTGGCGATGGACACCCGCTGCTGTTCCCCGCCGGAGAGCTCGAAGGGGAAGCTCTCCAGTTTTTGGGACAACCCCACCAGCTCCAAGATGGCGGGGACCTGGGACTTGATCACATGGCTGGGGCGCCCGATAACTTCGAGCGCGAAGGCCACGTTCTCGAACACCGTCTTGTTGGGCAGGAGCTTGAAGTCCTGGAAGACGTAGCCGATGTTGCGGCGCAGGTAGGGCACCTTCCAGGCGTTGAGGGAACCGATGTCCTTGCCGGCAACGTAGATGCGGCCCTGCGAGGGCTCCTCTTCCTTGTTGAGCAAGCGGATGAAGGTGGACTTGCCCGAACCGGAGGCACCGACCAGGAAGACGAACTCGCCTTTGTCGATGTTGACGTCGGCGTCTCGGAGCGCGGCGATGTCGCCCTTGTAGATCTTGGTGACGTTCTCGAGCTTGATCATGGTGAGGTGTGATTGCTCCGACCCCGTCGAACCGCGCCGGGGAAAGCGACAGGCTACGGGTGAGGGTTCGCCGCCAGCGGGTGGTCAGCCCAACACGCTACCAGCGCGGCGGGTCGGGGCGGAATCACCCCGTCCTTGGCCGCGCCGTTGGCCGGTTACGGGGTGAGCAGCTCAGCCCGCTGCCATTGCAGGTAGGCGTCGATGAACGGCTGTACGTCACCGTCGAGCACACCCTCCACGTTGGAGCTCTGATGACCGCTGCGCTCGTCTTTGACCATCTGGTAGGGCTGCAGCACGTAGGAGCGGATCTGGCTGCCCCACTCCACCTTCTTCTTCTCCCCCGCTAGCTGGGTCAGCTTCTCGTCGCGCTCCTGGCGCTGACGATCTGCCAGCCGGGCCTTCAGGGCTTGCATGGCCCTGTCCTTGTTCTGGTGCTGAGAGCGTTCCACCTGGCAGGAAACCACGATGCCGCTGGGCAAGTGGGTGATGCGCACGGCGGAGTCGGTGGTGTTGATGTGCTGGCCGCCCGCGCCCGAAGAGCGGTACACGTCTACCCGGAGGTCTTTTTCGTCGATGACGATCTCACCGTCGTCCTCAATCAGGGGCACGACCGTCAAACCGGCGAAGGCGGTCTGACGGCGGGCGTTGTTGTCGAAGGGGGAGATGCGAACCAGGCGGTGGGTGCCCCGTTCCGCTTTCAACATGCCGAAGGCATAGCGGCCTTTGACCAGGAACTCTGCCGACAATAGCCCGGCTTCTTGGCCCTCGCTTACGCTTTCCACCTCGAGGGACAAGCCATTGCTCTCCGCCCAGCGGCGATACATGCGCAACAGCATCTCCGCCCAGTCCTGGGCGTCGGTGCCTCCCGCTCCGGAGTGGATCTCGCAGATGGCGTCGTACTCGTCGTAGGCGTCGGTGAACAGCGATCGGCGCTCGAGCTCATCGAGGCGGTGCCGGACCTGGGCGATGGCGGCGTCGATCTCGGGGCCAACGGAGTCGTCGCCCTCCTCCTGGCCGAGTTGGTAGAGGGTCTCGGCGTCAGAAACCCGGGCCCGCAGCCCGTCGTAGGTGTCCAGATCATCGGTGACCGCGGCCAACTCGGTTTGCACCTTGCGGGCCAGCTCGGCGTCATCCCACAGATCGGAACGGCCCATCTCGGTCTCAAGCTGGGGCCGCCGGGCCCGCAGAGCCTCGACCGCCAGGTAACGCTCGGCCTCGTCGAGACGGCGGTGAAGCTCGCCCAGGGCGTCGCTGAAGTCGCGCATGGTTCAGCCGTCCACGGCGGGGGCGGATCTGGACTGCTGGCAGTTCGGCGTCCCCCAGCAGTTCTTGTACTTCCGGCCGCTCCCACACGGGCAGGGGTCGTTGCGACCCACCCGATCAGACTCGGCGGCGGCTGATGGGCTGGCTGCTCCGCCGCCGGCTGCAGTAGGACCAGCCAGGTTGGGGACGTTGCGACCGCCCTTGCGGGGCACCGAGAGCGGCGTCGGCCCCCGGTCGGCGTCGAGATCGGTGCCTGAGGAGCTATAGCTGACGTTGGTGACCCTGGCCGCCACCGGCTTGGGCAGCGAGGCGCGACCCGGACCGCCCCCTGCGCCCGCCGGTGCCTGTTTGGCCGGGGTGACCCGACCGCCCCCCGTTCGGCTGGCGCCCGATCGAGCCGGCCGGGTCACATCCTCGGGCGGGGACGAACCGTGGTCAGCGTCGAGGGTGGCGTCGTTTTGGGTGGGGTTGGCCGCCCCCTCCAGAGGCGGGGGGACCTGGGCGGGAGCGTCGTCCACTCGCACATCGGCGTGCATGATGAGGCGCACGAAGTCCTCGTTCACCGACTGGATCATCTGGGAAAACATGTCGAAGCCCTCCCGCTGCCACTCCGTGAGGGGGTCGCGCTGGCCCATGGCCCGTAGGCCAATGCCCTCGCGCAGGTAGTCCATCTCGTAGAGATGCTCCCGCCAGCGCTGGTCGATGAGGGAGAGCATCACCCGGCGCTCGATCTCGCGCATCAGCTCTGGGGTGAGATCTTTCTCCCGCTGCTCGTAGTAGGCGGTGGCCTCACCGGCTAGGCGGTCGTACATGGCGTCGGTGGACTCGACATCGGCGAGGTCCTCTTCGGTGAGCCGGGTGGGCCAGAACGTGTTGGCCTCCGTCAGCAGCTTGTGGCGGTCCCACTCCTCGGGCGCGGAGACCCCGCAGTAGGTGGAAACCAGGTTGTCCACCGCGTCGGCCAGGGCAGCCAGGTAGTCCTGGCGCAGCTCGCCCTGGGAGAGGATCTGGTCGCGCCGGCCGTAGACGACCTTGCGCTGCTCGTTCATCACCTCGTCGTACTTCAGGACGTTTTTGCGGATCTCACCGTTCTTCTGCTCGACGGTGGTCTGGGCCCGCTCCACCGCCTTGGTCACCATGCGGGACTCGATGGGCACGTCGTCGGGCAGGGCGGCGCCCATGACCCGTTCCATCATGCCGGTGGCGAACAGGCGCATGAGGTCATCTTCGAGGGAGATGTAGAACCGGCTCTCACCGGGATCACCCTGGCGTCCGGAGCGGCCCCGCAGCTGGTTGTCGATGCGGCGCGACTCGTGGCGTTCGGTTCCGATGACGACGAGGCCACCCAACTCACGGACCTTGTCCCCTTCGACCTTGGTGTCCGCCGCGTGGGCCTCGATCAGGGCGTCGAGGCGCTCGGAGGCAGCCACCGCCTCATCGACTTGGGCTTGCAGGCCGGCTAGCTGATCGGCGTCGAGGCGGGGCAGGCCTGCACCGGTTTCGGTGACCTCCTCCAACAGTCGGGTGCCGGTGATGGCCCGGCGGCGCAGCTCGTCGGGGGTGGCGGCGGGGATCCCTTCTGCCCGCAGGTCGCTCAGGGCCAGCAGCTCGGGGTTGCCGCCCAGCAGGATGTCCACGCCACGACCAGCCATGTTGGTAGCCACGGTGACCGCCCCCAGCTTGCCGGCTTGGGCGATGATCTCCGCCTCCCGGAAGTGCTGTTTGGCGTTGAGCACCTCATGGCGCACCCCGCGGCGGGTCAACAGCTTGGACAGGCGCTCGGAGTGCTCGACGCTGGCCGTACCGGCCAGGACGGGCCGGCCCACCTCGTAGTTGTGGACGATCTCCTCGACCACTGCGTCGAACTTGGCCTCCTCGGATTTGTAGATGAGGTCGTTGTGGTCGTCGCGGATCATGGGGCGATGGGTGGGGATAGGTACCACCTGCAGGCCGTAGGTGTTGGCCAGTTCCGATGCCTCGGTCTGGGCCGTTCCGGTCATGCCGGACAACTTGTCGTACATGCGGAAGTAGTTCTGCAGGGTGATGGTGGCCAGAGTCTGGTTCTCCTCTTTGACCCGCACCCCCTCCTTGGCCTCCACCGCCTGATGGATGCCCTCGGACCATCGCCGGCCTTCCAAGGTGCGGCCGGTGTTCTCGTCAACGATCTTCACCTCGCCGCCCTCGACGATGTAGTCCTTGTCCCGGTGAAACAGCTCCTTGGCCTTGAGGGCCACCTGGAGCTGATGGACCAGGTTGGTCTGCACCGCGTCGTAGAGGTTCTCGATTTCCAGGACCTGTTCGACGCGGTGGATGCCGGCCTCGGTGGGGGCGACGGTGCGCTTTTCCTCTTCCACCTCGTAGTCCACGTCGCGTCGCAACTGGCGCACAATGCCGGCAAAGCGCTGGTAAAGATCGGCCGCGTCGGACACCCGCCCAGAGATGATGAGGGGGGTTCTGGCCTCGTCGACCAGGATGGAGTCGATCTCGTCGACGATGGCGTAGCTGTGGCCGCGCTGGACTTTCTCCTCGATCGACATGGCCATGTTGTCGCGCAGGTAGTCGAAGCCAAACTCGTTGTTGGTGCCGTAGGTGATGTCGCTGGCGTACTGCTCCCGCTTGAAGGCAGGTTCGTTGTTCCCCGGCACGATGAGGCCGACGGTGAGACCCAGCCAGCTGTAGATCTGGCCCATCCACTCGGCGTCGCGACGGGCCAAGTAGTCGTTGACGGTAATGACGTGGACCCCGTCCCCACCCAGCCCGTTGAGATAAACGGGCAGGGTAGACACCAGCGTTTTGCCTTCACCGGTGCGCATCTCCGCCACCCAGCCGAAGTGCAAAGCGGCCCCACCCATGATCTGCACGTCGTAGTGGCGCTGCCCGATGACCCGATGGGACGCCTCGCGGGTGACCGCGAACGCCTCGAGCAAAACGTCATCAAGGGTGGCGTCGCGCTCGAGCCGTTCGCGGAACTCGACTGTCTTGTGACGCAAGTCCTCGTCGGACAGCTTCAGAAGCTCTGGTTCCAGCGCGGCAACGTCTGGTACCAGCCCCTGAAGGGACCGAAGCATCTTGCCTTCACCGGTGCGGAGGATACGATCGAAAACGCCCATGCGGCGCACAAGCCTACTGGCGCAACTGGCACACTCCCCGCCATCGTCGGCCCACGGCCGCAGGACCAGGGCTCAGGCCTGGTCGATGAGACCGAGCTTGCCGTCCTCCCGGCGATAGAGCACCGCGGCCCGGCCCGTAGCGGTGTTGGTGAAGAAATAGAAGCTGTGTCCGATCAGGTCCATCTGCAACACCGCGTCGTCCACGGTGACCGGCCTGATAGCGAAGGACTTTTTCTTGACCACCAGTTCACCGGCGCGGGTCACGAAGGCGTCGTCGGCCATGGAGTGGTCGGGATCGTCATCGTCGTCTTCAACGGCCAACGTGGTGCTGGGCACGCCGTTGGACTTGTGGCCCCGGCGCAGGCTGGTGGCGGCCTTGCCCCGCAACTTGGTCTTGAGCCGGTGCAGTTGTTGTTCCAGCTTGTCCACTGCCACGTCAATCGCCGCGAAGCTGTCGGTCGAGGCGACCTTGCAGCGCACCACGTGGCCTTGGCCCTCCAGCGTCACCTCACAGGTCTCCCGTTCGGCAATGCGGGGGTTGCGGTGCTGGTCGAAGTGGACCTCGGCGTGGGTCATGCCGTCCAGGAACCGTTCCAGTCGGCCGATCTTGTCCACCGCGGTCGTTCTCAGGGCCTCGGAAACCTCGGCATGACGGCTGCTGACGCTGACCTGCATAACGATCTCGTCTTCTGCCCCGCGACGTCTCAGCCGGCCCCACGGCGGGCCTATCGATGCAGCCGGTACCCCCGATGCTAGAAGCGCAACGACCACTTCGACAGGGCCAATGTGGGGAAAGCGCGCCGTTGGGCGCTTACCGCCCCGGGCTGGCCGGGTTCCGCCTCAACGTAGGCGCCGCAGCACCTCACGCGTTCGAGCCCGGGGGTGGGGTGTAGGCCACCACCAGGCCCTCCACCCGAACCGCCCCTGCCGCTCGCAGGGCGAAAGCGGCGGCGGCCAGGGTGGAACCGGTGGTCAGGACGTCATCGAAGACCACGATGGGACCGGGCCCAACGGCCCGACGAGCCACAAAGTGCACCTGTTGGGCTCGTTCCCTGCCCATGCGGCCGGTCTGGGCGGGGCCCGGCACCCGCCGCAGCAGCGCTTCGAGACCTTGGGCGTGGCCGGCGTCCCTGCGGCGTTGGCGTAGGGCCCTGGCCAGCACCTCAGATTGGTCGAAGCCGCGCTGACGGGCCCGGCCGGGGCTGGTCGGCGCCCAGGTCAAGGTGCCCTCCAGGGCCTGTTCGACCCAGGCTTGGGCCAGCTGCTCGGCCAACCAGGTGACACAGGCCCGGTTGTTTCGATACTTCAAACCGGCCAGCAGCGGCCGGGCTGACCCGGCGTAGCGGTAGAGGGCGACCACCCGGTCCAGACCGACAATGGCCGGCACCGTCCCCGCGTCGCGCAGGCCGCCGCGACAACGCCCACAGGGCGAGGCGGTCGACCCCGCCATGTCAGAGGAGCCGAGCGTGCCGCACACCGCGCAACGGGGCGGGAACAGGATCGATCCGATCGAAATCATAATGGGCTGAAATATACCAAAATCTTACGAAAGATCGTGATAGTGGTGGCGGGCAGACAACCGGCTCATCCGACGGCGGGCTAGCCGGCTGGCTAGCCGCGGTCCACGAAGCTGGGGGGTTGGCGGAACACGCCGTCTTCGGTGATGTAGGCGGATACCAGGGCGGCGGGGGTCACGTCGAAGGCCCGGTTGAGCGCGACCA
>JANPEN010000377.1:0-11702 GCA_031422955.1 Acidimicrobiia bacterium | reverse complement strand
GAGAAGCTTTTCGAGCTGTACGACAGTGCCCGCTTCGACCTGATCGTGGTGGACACCCCACCCAGTCGCCAAGCACTCGACTTCCTTGATGCTCCCGGCCAACTGGCCCGTTTCCTCGATCACCGGGTGTACCGGTTGATGATCGGCTCTCGCCGCGGGGGTGGCGCCAGCCGGGCCGGCCTGTTGGGTCGAGCAGGGCTGGCCGTGCTGCGGGCGGCCAGCCGGTTAGTGGGCACCACGGTGATGGACGACGCGGCCACCTTCTTCGCCGCCTTCGACGGGATGGAACCCGGGTTCCGGCAACGATCCCAGCAGGTACGTGATCTGCTTGCTTCTCCGGCCGCCGCCTTCGTAGTGGTCACCGCACCCCAGGCAGACACCGTGGTGGAGGCCGAGTACTTTCTCAGTCAGCTGCTGGCGCAGTCCCTCCCGGTCGGGGCCCTGGTCGTCAACCGGCTGACCCCACGCTTCACCGACACCCCCTCGCACCTGCTGGCCGACCTGGCCGCCGCCTACCCCGAGCGTGGGTTCGGAGCGCTGGTGGACAACCTGGCCGAGCTGACCGGTATCGCCGAGGACCAACGCGACACCCAGGCACGACTGCTGCTGGCCGCACCAGGGGTCAACATGGTCTCCGTGACCGAGCTTGACCAGGACATCCACGACCTCGACGGCGTGGAGCAGCTCCGTGCCGGCATTTTCGGCCCAATCGGAACCGGGCAATCGAGCAGCTGCTAGGACGGGCTAGTTAGGGCGATTGGACGCAGCGAAACGACGTAGGTCCGGCGACCGTATCGGCCAAGGCTCACGCCAGGTCAGCTGGCGTTTGAAGCCCAGTCTTTCGAGGAGCGGTGGTTGTCCGTTTATCCCCACACACAATGAGGTCGATGAGTACGATTAGCCAAATAGCAATCTCTGTAAGAAGCAGGGTCCGGACGACAATGGTAGCGCGCCCGATTGAGCTGGAAAGCCACCAGTGGATTTCGAAAACTCCGGTGACGTAGACGAAGAAGTAGATCACCGGAATCACCGCAGACAGGCTCAGCATCTGGGTGCCTAATCCGAGTCCTAAATAACGGCGATGGCGAGCGAGGGGAAATGATGCAAGGGCCATCAAGACCGTAGCGACTGCACCCAACGGTGCGAGCTCGCTCCACAAACTGGAGACGGTTGGCCCGATGCGGTCCAAGACAGTTGGATCGCCACGCAGCAGGCCACGAATCCCGGCCCCATACAGGGCGCCTGTGCCATGCGCTCCCAGTGCTCGCATGAGCGCCACCCAGGCCAGCGCAGGGGCGAGTGCCAAAACTGCCCAGGTAGCATGGCGAATGTGGCGGCGATGACGGACCGTCACCGCCGCCACCACGAGAAGCCCTACAGCAAGTCCCTCGGCTTTGGTCATAGAGGCAGCGCTGACACACACCATTCCAGTCAGTTGGTTGGCGCGTGTGGTGGGGAGTAGCAACAGGGTGACGGCGCCGGCGGTGAGCCACGCTGCCCACAAGAGATCCACCAGACCGTCGGTAGCGGTTCCCCCTGCGGTGCCGAACATGGCTAGTCCCAGCAACCCGCAAGCCAGCGCAGCGAGCGGTTGCGCTCTCGCCCGTGCCAGCCGGGTGACCATCATGCCGACAAGCACGACCGCCGACAGCGTGAGCCAAAGGTTTATCGTGAGCGCCACCCACCGATCACCTCCGCGATAGACATTCCAGAGGGTGGCGGTGCTGGCTGCCGTGAGGGGAGGGTAATCAGCCTGGGCGAAGGCGAACGCCGGGTTCGCCATCGATGAAGCGGCTCTGGCACCTCCAGCCTGGAACCATTGAGCATGGAAGAACCAGATCGACCGAGCGTCCCAGGCTATCGGCGCCGAGCGAATCGCCAGCAGCGTGGGGCTAACGATCGATGCAATGATGGCAAGGGAGGTAGCGCTGCGCCAGTAATCTGTACGACGTGCTGGACGCGGGGAGCCATCGCCCTCGCTTCTCGACCGGGAGGTCCTGCTTGTCCAGTGCGCGGCGCCGACGGCGACCGCCCAGCTGAGTGCCACCCACGGTAGAAGGGCCGTGCGAGTTGTAATCGATGTCATCCCGGCGATAGCGCAGATGAGGCCAGCCGTCGCACCGGACAGCGGGATAGTTAAGATTGACCCGCCACACAGCAGATAGGCGGGAATCAGACCTACCGCTAAGAAGAACACGGTACTAACTAAAATCATCGACCGGCCTGATCTCGACCAACACGCTGCTGCAGGCTCCAGGGCGGTCCGCCACGACGGCTGTCAACACGAACTCTGCCTCATGCACCGTCGGCACCTGAAAGAATCGGGGAAATGCTAACTCAGACAGGCGCTGCGAGATCAGACCCCCGTTCAAGCTGCCAACTTGCGGATCGAAGTACACCTTCGAATGGGCGGGCAGAACCGCGCCGAGGCGCTTGCTGAGGCAGTCGAGCAACGAGTACGTCTCCAGCGTCGAGACGTGGTACGCCCCTGTGCTGCGATCGCGTATTTGAGTCACGGCCTGAAGGGCTTCGACGACCAGCACGGAGGACAAGGCGACCCCGATGGCGATCAGGACCACGCGGCGACGCGCGCCAGCCGTTCCCCTGTTTGGTATGGTCCGTGTCGCCTTCATCGGTCGGTGGCCATCATCGTCGCCACCTTGGCTAGGCGCTCTGTCATCGCACCGGTGCCGGCACTAATTTCGACAACCTTCTGCCCTAACCATGGCTGGATCAACCGGCCAATCCGCTCGGCATAGTTGGTCAAGGCATCGAATGGGTTCGGGGCTAGGGCCAGAGTCAGATGCGATGGAACCGAATCGGAGGCAGTTGTTGGCACTGGGATCAGTTTGCGTCGGAGTCGGCTGCCGACAGCAGAGTAGCGGGCTTTGCAGTAGAGGGCGCAGAACCCGTCTGACCAACCGATTTTCTTGCCCTGAGCATAGGTTCGGCCGGAATATGAGATACCGACCTCGTACAGTGGAGGCTCACCAGCGGCGAGCTTCGCCGTTACTTCAGGCTCGAATCCGAAGCGATCTTCCACCAACTCAAGCGATTGCAGCACCTCGAGTGGGAACACCTTGTAACAGGTCTCCATGTCGGTCAGGTTCAAATTGGTAAACATGTTGGAGATCGTGGTCAGCATGCGGTTTCAGAGCGTGCGCCAATAGTAGAGGACCTTGCGGTCGCTGCCACCAGCGGAGCGCGTGCCGGACACGGCATCGGCTCGGCCGTCAAGCAGTGGACCGACGAGCCGCGGATACTCTGCCGGGTCGTACTCGAGATCAGTGGCCTGCACGCTAACCTAGTCCGCGGTAGCGGCTGCGATGCCGCACCGTACGGCTGCCCCTTTGCCCTGGTTGAAGGGCTGAAGAATGAACCTCACCCGGGGGTCGTGGAGGCAAGCAAGCTTGCTCGGATCCCGTCAGTGGAGCCACCATCGATGACGATGATCTCGGCAACCAGCGGTGAATCGAGGACTCGGTCCACGATCTCAGGCACCGTTGCTTTCGTGATGAAACACGGAATGATCACTGTTAAGCAAGCGGTCATACCCCCCGACCTTAGTGTCGTTCCTACCAATGGTTGTGCGATGCCGAAAACTCAGGCCGCTCTTTCGGAAGTGGCAACTGGGGAGTCCTGGTGGCGTTGGGGGGTCATTGAAGGGTCATGCTCGGTAGAAGCGGGTCCCGACCGGCCTGCGCAGGCCGGCCCGGTCGCGAGCCCTGGTTCTGGGACGGCACAGTGCACTCGTGCGGTCGGGTCGATAGCGAGGCAGCACGGGGAAGACCACGTTTCGGATGTGGCGATGGCACGCCGCGTTCCCGCCGCGGTCGGTCTGCCCACGATTGGGGAGGTCCACAGCGGCCGATATATCAGCGATAGGGCAGAGGGTCACCGACCGCAGCGGTATCGTGCTGGTGAGCGGCCTTCCCAAGGGATCATGCGTTGTCGAAAAGCTAACTAGGTCGGGCGGCCGATCGCGTAAAGGGCCTCGAGGGCGCCTTCGAGGTTCTCCGCCACTGGCACGATGCGGTCGAAACCGGTGGTGTGCAACAGCCGGGTGAGGGTGGGGCGGCTGCAGGCCACGGCCACCTCGCCGTCGTTCTCACGAGCGCGGCGGATACCGCCAATGAGCGCGCCCAGACCGGCGGAGTCCATGAAAGGAACTTCCGACAGGTCAATGACCAGGCGCGTCACTCCCGCAAAGGTTGCGAGGACCTCGCGGAATTGGCCGACGGTGTACGCGTCAAGTTCTCCGATCGGACGACAGATGGTATGTTCGCCGGCGTCTTCGACCTGGATCTCGAGCATGTGGCACTCCTCGCCTTGGATCGTGTCCTGCCCATCGTTCCCCCCGGGAACGCCCCGACGTCTCCGCGAGCCTACTGGCCTCCGGCCCCGCGACGGGTCGGTTGACGCGCCGGTCCAAAGGCGGGGATGGGGGACGCACGGTATGGAGCGGCCACCCCTCAACTAGGATTTGCGCCGATGAACTCCTTACTTTTGGCCACCGACGCTGACTGGCTCTTCGATGAGGTGGACGCAGCCTTGGCCGATGAGCACACCTCGGTATACCGGGTCCGAGCTGGGCGAATGGTCCTGGGCGCAGTACGAGAGCTCAACCCCAGCCTGGTGGTTTTGGACTCCCAGATCGGCAACCTAGGCGGGGTGGCCACCTCGTTGGCCCTGCGCCACGAACAGGAGATGGATCGCCTCGAACCGCTGGGCATCATCATGTTGCTCGACCGCCAAGCCGATGTGTTCATGGCCCAAATGGCCAGGGCCGATGCCTGGCTGGTTAAGCCGATCAACAGCGTGCGCTTGCGGCGAGCGGCAGCCAAGGTACGAGCCGGCGAGAACTATTTCGAGGGCATGCTGGAAGCGGCCAGCTGCTAGGGTTGCCCTCCGCATTACGGGTGGTGGCGCAGTTTGGCAGCGCGCTGCGTTCGGGACGCAGAGGCCGGGAGTTCAAATCTCCCCCACCCGACCCAGATCACGGACCCCCACTCAGCCACCTCGGCTGCGGCCCCCGGCCACGGGCGCTACAGTGCATTACATGGGTGGAATTTGCGAGCGACCGGGTTGCTCCGAGGTAGCCGCGGCCGCGGTGGCGGCGGATCCTCGGCGTCAGATCGTCTGGTTGGGCGACCTGGAGACCAGCGCTGAGTCGGTCAACGTGCTGTGCGCACCCCACGCCGACAAGCTGGCCGTACCCCAGGGCTGGGAACGACGCGATGTGCGAGACGCGCCCCGGCCTTTCGCCGTCACCTCCTCACCGGGCGCCGCCTCCGCATCGGAAACGCCCTACGCCCGGCGCCGACGCAGCTTCCGCAAGGGCAGCCCCTCCATGGCGGACGCGGCCGAGGGCACCTACTACCAAACCCGCGATCTCGTCGGGGCTGCAGAGGCGTCCCCGACCCGGCCAGCAAGGTCGGGCGAGACCACCGCCACCGGTTCCCAGGCATGGGAACCCCTCTCCACGACGCAGGCCACTGCCGCCAGAGAGCAGGGGGGACCTCTGGCGTCGGGGACCCAGCGGCCGGCATGGGATTTCCGCTCGGCCGCCTCGATGGGGGACCTCCACCGGGTGCGCGCCGAGCTGTCAGCCGATACTGCTGCCCTACTCGATGCCGGGCGGGACACGCCCCTGCTGGCCAGGGCATTCCGCACCGCCAGAGCCGCCGGGTGAGTTCTGGGCAAGCTCGGGTCGACCTCCTTGGACGGGCTCAGCACAATTAGCGTGAGGGAGGCCAACGGGAGCGCAGCCCCAGAGCAGTTCTCCCCGAGAAGGTTTGAGGCGGCGGTGCAACTGGATGAGGTACAGGCCCTGATGGAGGAGCTTTTCGGCGAGGCCGACCGGGCCAGGGGCCTTCCCTCCACCATCGCCTGGCTGTGTGAGGAAGTGGGCGAACTCGCCCAGGCCGTGCGCAAGGGCAGTCCGGCCGAGCAGCTGCACGAACTGGGCGATGTGCTGGCCTGGACAGCGTCACTAGCCAACCAGTTGGGCCTCTCCCTGGACGACGCCATGCAGCGCTACCGAGACCCCACCAGAGACCCCACCACCGACCCCACCACCCGGTAGCGACGGTTGGGACCATCGGCACAGTCAAGCGGGGCTGCCGGGGTGCCGATCTCTGGCGACGTGACGAGCTTCGCGGCGGATGCAACGATTTCCGTCCGGAACCGATTGATCGGTATCCCGGATCTGGACATCCCCTACGAACTGGTGGTGGATCTGGTCTTGCGCCGATCCTTCCTCGATGACACGACGTCGGTCAGCCGTCTCTCAGAGACCCTCGGGCTTCCGGTCAAGGTGATCGACATCGTCTTCGAGGAGCTGCGCACCAAGAAATACGCCGACGTGCAGGGCCTGGTCGGCAACGACTACATCTTCAGCCTCACCGCCGCCGGCAAGGAGCAGGCCAGCGAGCGTTTCGGCCGTTCCAAGTATGCCTCGGTGGCGCCAGTGTCGCTGGCGAGCTACACCAAGGTGGTCATGGCCCAGAAACCTCGACCGCACGTGCGTCGCGACGACGTGCGGGACGCCTTTTCTGATCTGGTCGTCTACGACGAGCTGATCGATCAGATCGGCCCGGCCTTCACCGCCCAGGAGTCCTTGTTCCTCTACGGACCGTCCGGTACCGGCAAAACCTCGATCGGCGAGCGGCTGATCCGGCTCTACCACGACGGAGTGTTGGTACCTCGGGCAGTGGAGGTCGACGGGCAGGTCATCACCGTGTTCGACCCGCTCGTGCATCATCCCCTGGAACCCCAGCCGCAGGGCCTGGATCCCCGTTGGGTGGCCTGCTATCGACCGATCGTGACGGTCGGCGGCGAGTTGGAGCTGGACATGCTGCAGCTCAGCTATGACTCGAACACGGGGATCTACACCTCGCCCCTGCAGATGCGAGCCAACAACGGCATCCTGTTCATCGACGACTTCGGCCGCCAGCTCGCCTCGCCCCGGGCTCTACTTAACCGTTGGATCGTGCCCTTGGACCGGCGGGTCGACTATCTGGCCTTGCAATACGGCCAGAAGTTCGTCATCCCCTTCGAGTTGATGGTGGTGTTCTCCACCAACCTTGACCCTGCCGACCTGCAGGAAGACGCCTTCTTCCGCCGGATCCAGAACAAGATTTACGTCGGGCCGGTGTCCGATGAGCAGTTCGACTGGATCGTGGCCCGGGTGGTGCAGCGCTACGAGATCCAAACCACCAAGGGCGCGGCCGCCTATCTGCGCAAGGTGTGCCGGGCCAAGGGCAGCGAGGGTTCCTTGTTAGCCTGCTACCCGAACGACTTCTGTCGTTTGGCCAAGGCCATCTGCCACTACGGAGAGCGCGAAACCAGCCTCGATGAGGCCACCATTGACCAGGCGGCCGAGCTGTACTTCGCTACCTCGGAAAGCAGCGGGGGGTTCTTCCGCCTAGGTGCTGCCCGCGACGATGACAGCGTTGAGCGTCGCCGTCCCCAAGGTGGCGCCCCGGCCCCCAGCGTCTCGATCACCTCTGCTTAGCGGGCGAGCAACTCGGCGATCTCGATGGCGTTGAGGGCGGCTCCCTTACGGAGGTTGTCGCTGGTGACGAACATGGCCAACCCGTGTTCGAGCGCCTCGTCGGGACGGATGCGGCCGACGTAGGAGGGGTCGCGACCAGCGGCCAGGAGCGGGGTGGGAAGGTCAGTCACCACCACGCCGGGTGAAGCGGCCAGGATTTGGGTGGCCTGCTCGGCCGAAAGGGGCCTGGCGAAGGCGGCGTGCACGGCCAGGGAATGGCCGGTGTACACCGGTACCCGCACGCAGGTGCAGCTCACCCGCAGGTTGGCCAACTCGAGGATCTTGCGCGACTCGTTGCGCATCTTTTGCTCTTCGTCGGTCTCGCCCCGACCGTCCTCGACCAGTTGGCCGATGCAGGGGACCACGTTGTAGGCGATGGGCGCAGGGAACTTGCGCGGAGGGGGAAAGGGGACAGCCTCGCCGTGGAAAGCGAGCTCGCTGGCTCGCTCACCCACCCTGGCCACCTGCTCGGACAGCTCGGCGACCCCGGCCAGACCCGCCCCGGAAACTGCCTGGTAGGAGGCCACCTGCAGCCCGACCAGCCCGGCCGCGAGGTCGAGCGGCTTGAGTACCGGCATGGCCGCCATGGTGGTGCAATTGGGGTTGGCCACGATGTTCTTGGGGATCGAGGCCAAGGCGTGATCGTTGACCCCCGCCACCACCAAGGGCACGTCAGGATCCATCCGCCAGGCCGAGGAGTTGTCGATCACGATCGGACCCTGGCTGGCCACGATCGGTGCCAGCACCTTGGAGGTGGCCCCACCAGCGGAGAACAACACCAGGTCAAGGCCCCGATAGTCGGCGGTGGCGGCATCTTCAATGGTCAGCTCGACGTCCTTCCAGGCCAACTTGGCACCCGCTGAACGAGCCGATGCGAAGAGGCGCAGCTCCTCGGCCGGGAATCTCCTTTGGGCCAAGATGGCCAACATCACCCCGCCCACCTGCCCGGTGGCACCAACGATCCCGATCTTCATGGCCGCCCAGGATACTGGGAGGCCAGCGCGGCCCAGCAGCGAGTTTCCCCCGCCGCCCGCCCACCGCCTCAGCGACCGAGATCGAAGGCCTTGTGCAAGGCGGTGACGGCGGTCTCAGCGTGTTCTCGCCGAATGATGCAGCTGGTGCGAATGGGTGAGGTGGAGATCATCTCGATGTTCACGCCCGCCGCGGCCAGGGTCTCGAACATCCGGGCCGCCACCCCCGGGTCGGTTTTCATGCCGGAGCCGATGATGGACACCTTGGCCATGGCGGCGTCGCCGGTGACCGCCCTGCCCCCTAGCTCGGGCAGCGCCGCGGTGGCCACGTCGAGGGATAGCTGGAAATGCTCGTTGGGAACGGTGAAGGAGATGTCGGTCACCCCATCGACGGACATGTTCTGCACGATCATGTCAACGTTGACACCCTCGTCAGCCAGGCGACGAAACAGGATGGCGGCCACCCCAGGGCGGTCGGCTAGACCGGACACGGTGAGCTTGCCGTCGCTGGTGTCGCTGGTAACGGCAATGACGCCGGCTTGTTCCATGGTTTCGTCTTCCTCCTTGACCCAGGTTCCGCTTTCCCAGGTAAACGCCGATCGGACATGGAGCGCCACGTTGTAGCTGCGAGCGAACTCGACGGAGCGCATGGCCGGCTTGGGACAGCCGGTGGCAGTCATCTCCAACAACTCATCGAAGCTGATCACGCTCATCTTGCGGGCATCGGGGACCAGCCGGGGATCGGCCGAGAACACCCCGGAAACGTCGGTGTACAGCTCGCACACCTCCGCCTGCAGCGCGTAGGCCAGGGCCACCGCGGTGGTGTCAGAGCCGCCACGTCCGAGGAAGGTCACATCCCGATCGGTGGAAACCCCCTGAGCCCCCGCCACCACCGGCACCATCCCGGCATCGAGCGCTTCTCGAATGCGCTCCGTGCGCAACTCCACGATCTTGGCGTTCTGATGGTTGGTGTCGGTGACGAAACCGGCTTGGCTGCCAGTGAAGCTGGCCGCCTCGATGCCCTGATCGTGCAGGGCCATGGCTACCAGCGCGGTGGCCTTGCGCTCACCGGCAGTGATGAGCATGTCCATCTCTCGACCGCGGCGAGCGCTGGCCACGTCGTTGGCTAGTCGCAGCAGCTCGTCGGTCTCCTTGCCCATGGCCGACACCACCAGCACCACCTGGTTGCCACGTCGCACCGTGCGGGCCACCTGGTCGGCCACTTCACGAATGCGATCGGCGTCACCGACGGAGGTGCCGCCGAACTTCTGCACGATCAAGGACATGGGAACATTCCTTCTCGGGAGGTCGTGTTCCTTCCCAGCCGACGGATCAAACGCAGCGGACGCAGGCTAGTCAGCCCCCCGTCAACCCCCGGACCCCAGCCCCGGACCCCAGCCCCGGGACCGGGCCCCATGACCGGCGACGGGTCGACCGGTTGCTAGCGTGACCGCCCGTATGGGAACCGCTAAACGCGATCGGCAACGAGCCAACCGCCAGTCCAAGCTCGTCGCCGCCCAAGAGGCGCAGCACAAGGCCCACGCTCGTCGGCGGTATATCCGCATCGGCGCCGTGGTGGTGGTGGCGCTGCTGGCCGCACTGGCCTACTCGCTGCTGAGCGGCAGCGATGACAAGGTCGACGTCGCCACCGGGGACGGGACCACCACCACCCGCGCAGCGGCTGCAGACGCGGCGGTACCGGTCACCGCGCCGGCGCCGGGGGCGACGCTGACCGAGCCAACCCCGTGTCCCGCCGCCGACAACAGCGCGCAACGCACCACCACCTTCGCCTCCGCCCCTCCTACCTGCATCGACGCGGCCAAGGCCTACACGGCCAAGATCACCACCAGCGTGGGTCAACTGACCATTGCGCTCGATCAGGCCAAGGCGCCCCTGGCGGTGAACAACTTCGTGGTGTTGTCTCGCTACCACTACTACGACGGGTTGCCCTTCCACCGCATCGTCACCGATTTCGTGGCCCAGGTCGGGGACGCCAACCCTGAGAACGGGCAACTGGGCACCGGCGGCCCTGGCTACTCCTTCGCCGACGAGCTGCCGGCCAGCCCCCAGGACTACGTGCCCGGCGTGCTGGCCATGGCCAACTCCGGTCCGAACACCAACGGCAGCCAGTTCTTCATCTTCGTCGGGCCGTCCAACCCGTTCCTGACCAACCCCGCTTACACGATTTTCGGCACGGTGACGGAGGGCATGGACACCACCGTGGCCGCCATCATGGCAGCCGGGACCCAGGACGCCGGCGTCACCCAGGTCATCACCATCGACAAGATCGACATCGTCGAAGCCTGAGGGTGCTCAAGCTTTATTGAGCACGTCCAGCTCGACGCTGACGCCGTCGCGAAACAGCCGCAACCCGGGCACGCCGGCCGTTCTCCATTCGCCGTCACGGCCACGGATGAGGGCGCTCAGGGCTGGCACACCCGCCAAAACCAGGCCCTTGGGGGCCATCTGGATGGTTCGACGAGACTTCTCCGTCGACCACTGCTCGTAGCGGGGGATGAGGCTGAGGTTGTCGACCAGGCCCAACCCCACCCCGAAACCACCACCTCGAGGATCGACCATGGCGTCGCACAACACCGTGGCGCTGGGCCCCGCGGCGGCCAGGACGGCGCCTTCGCGGTGGGCCGCCGACACGGCCTCCCACAGCGGTGTGGTTTTGAGCACGGACAGCAGGTGCATGGCCGAACCAGAGGCCAGGTACAGGAATCGGGCGGCGCGGACCTGGGCCACGTTGGCCTCATCGCAAGCCCCGCGGCGATCGAGGACATCGAGGACCTGCACCGTGGCCTGCCAGCGGGCGAAATGGGCCACCGCTCGGGCCGTGGCCTCCTGCGGGCGTTCGTAGGCGGCCGCGGTCGGCAACACGGTGACCACGGTGCCGCCGCTGGCGGCGAGCAGCTCCCCATCGAAATCGCAATGCTCGGTCCACTCACTCTCACCGACCAGCGCCAACGGACCCGCGCTCACCGAGGATCCTGGACGGCTGCAACGGGCACCTGGGCCACCACCACACAGAACGAGCGCAACGGGACGATGGTGGTTGGCATGGTGAACCTCTCAACGGTGGCGATGACGAAGCCGGCCTGGCGGACCAGGCCCGGCAGGGCCAAATTGACCCGCAGGCGAGTCAACCGGGCGAGCAACGGGGAGGCCAGGTT
>JANPEN010000376.1:0-23579 GCA_031422955.1 Acidimicrobiia bacterium | reverse complement strand
CTCAGCTGCGCCAACCAGGCCCCGGCCCAGCCCCAACGCCAGCCCTGCGCCGCCCCAGCTAGCATCCCTCCTCGTGAGTGATACGAGGACCCCCGAGAGAGATGTGGCAGAAGCAGCCCGGCGTCAGCACCGCGGCGTGCTCCTGCTCGATGTGCGCGAGCCCGACGAGTTCGCCGAGGTCCACGCCGCCGGTGCCCGTCTGTTGCCGCTTAGTGAGCTGACCGAACGGGTCGGCGAGGTACCCCTCGACGAGGCGGTTCTGGTCATCTGTCGCAGTGGGGCCCGCAGCGCCAAGGCCACTGACTACCTCAACGAGCGGGGCGGCCAGGCCACCAATGTCGGCGGCGGCACCCTGGCTTGGGTCGAGGCGGGCCTGCCCACCAGCTCCTCGACCACGCCCTAAGGCTGGCGTGTCCTTCGTCCCGGAGTCCGAAGAGGGCGACACCCCGAAGGTGGTGACCACCGCGGCCGGCTTCGCGGAGGTCGTCGCCGCCCTGCGCGACCAGCCCCGCTTCGCCCTGGACACCGAGTTCCACCGCGAACGCACCTACTTTCCTCGCCTCGCCCTGCTCCAGCTGGCATGGCCCGAGGCGCTGGTCATCGTCGATCCCCTCCAGGTCGACATCGCCCCCCTGGCAGAGATCTTGGCCGGCCCCCACACCGCTGTCTTCCACGCCGCCAGCCAGGATCTGGAGGTGCTGGAGCTGGCCTGTGGCGTGGTGCCCCACTCCTTGTTCGACACCCAGATCGCCGCGGGTTTCGTGGGCATGTCCTCGCCGTCGCTGTCCGAGCTGCACGATCGCCGGTTGGGCCGCACCCTGCCCAAGGGGGACCGTTTGACCGACTGGCTGCGCCGGCCTCTCACCGATGCCCAGCTGCGCTACGCCGCCTCCGACGTAGCCGAGCTGCTGCATCTGCAAGATCTGCTCACCGCTGAGCTGGTCGAGCGAGGCCGGCTGGCGTGGGCCGAAGACGAGTTCGCCCTGCTGGCGGCGAGAGCCAGAGGCGGCCGAGAGCCCGAAGAGACCTACCTCCGTATCAAAGAGGTCCGCCAGCTGCGGGGCCGGGCCTTGGCCGTGGCCCGTGCGGTGGCTGCCTGGCGCGAGCGGCGGGCCGCCCAGGTCGACCTGCCCACCCGCCACGTACTGCCCGACCTTGCCGTGGCCGGAGTCGCCCAGCGAGCCCCCGCCACCCTGTCGGAGCTACGCAAGGTTCGCGGCATCGAGGACCGCCACCTGCGGGGCAACGTGGGCGAGGAGTTGTTGGCCGCCATCCAGCACGGGGTGAGCGCCCTCGCCCCGCTGCGGCCCAGCAACGTTCGTCCCGAGGTACCCCGCGAGCTGCGAGCCGCGATCGGCCTGCTCACCGCCTGGATAGCCCAACTGGCCCGTGACCTGGAGCTCGACGCCACCTTATTGGCCACCCGGTCCGATCTCGAAGAGCTGCTGCGCAACGAGCCAGATGCCCGCTTGGGCGTAGGCTGGCGGGCGGAGCTGGTGGGGCGTCAGATCCGCCAACTGCTCGCCGGCGATGCGGCCTTGGCGTTCGACGGCCAGGGGGGGCTTCTGCTTGAGGCCCGTTCCCGTCAGTCATTGTGAACCCCTGCTGTTGTGAACTCCCTGCGGTGGTGCTGGTTCTGCGGACACCGGTCCTCTAGGCTGGTCTCACGTCGACGTCGGCGGTGGCTTGGTCCCTGCGGACACCCGTGAAAAAGGCGGTCGATGGACAGTTGCGAGAGAACAGTGACCGGGAAAAGCCGTGCTAGGCTGCCCTGGCCAGAACGCATGCCAACCTGGGGAGCTGGCCCGTGAAAAAGGGTCGACATCGCCGCTTCGAAGAGGCCCGGGCGTTGAAGCGTTCGTCGGACATCGATTTCGACAGGCTCCTCGAGAGTCTGCAAAAAGATGCGCCAACGCACGCTAGCGACGACGAGGCCGACACGCCCGAAGACACTCACGACGACGACGAGGATGAAGAAGACGAAGAAGACGAGTGAACCGCGTCCAGCGGACGCCGAACTCGTAACCGATCTCCGGGCGGCGCTGTCGCCCGACCGAGTCCATGTCGACACACTCGAGGCAAGGCTGTACGGCCGTGACGCCTCCTTGATGCGGGGCGAGGCGGGGGTGGTCTGCTTCCCGATCACCACCCGAGAGGTGCAGGCTGCCGTCGTCTTGGCGGCACGGCACGGACGCGCCATTGTGCCTCGCGGGGCAGGAACCGGCCTGGCCGGGGGAGCGGTCCCTCAGCACGCGCCCGTGCTTATCGTCACCACCAAGATGACCCACGTTGAGGTCGACCTGGCGCGCCGCATTGCCTGGGTGCAACCCGGTGTCATCAACTTGGATCTGACCAAGCAGCTTCGCCCCCTCGGGTTCCATTTCGCTCCCGACCCCTCCTCTCAGCAGTCCTGCTCGTTGGGGGGGAACGTGGCCAACAACTCCGGCGGTCCCCACTGTTTGGCTTACGGGGTGACCAGCGCCCACGTGGTGGCGCTGGAGGTGGTGCTGGCCGACGGTTCGATCACAACGCTGGGCGGTCTCGACGCCGAGCCGGAGGGCTATGACCTGCGAGGTGTGTTTGTCGGCAGCGAGGGCTGTCTGGGTATCGCCACCCGCATCGCGGTGCGGCTGACACCGAACCCACCGGCGGTGGCCACCATGCTGGCCGACTTCACCGAGCCAGCCGACGCCGCCGCCGCGGTTTCCGCCATCATCGCTGCCGGGGTGGTTCCTGCCGCCATCGAGATGATGGACCAGCGCATCACCCAAGCCGTCGAGGCCTTTGTCGGGGCGGGCTATCCCACCGACGCAGGGGCGGTCCTGCTGGTGGAGGTGGACGGCCTTCCCGCCGGGGTGGCCGCGGAAACGGCGCTGGTCCAGGCGGTCTGTCGCGACCATCGGGCCCGTTCGGTGCGGGTAGCAGCCAGCGAAGCGGAGCGGATGTTGTTGTGGAAAGGGCGGAAAACCGCGTTTGGGGCGGTGGCCAGGGTCAAGCCCAACTACTACCTGCACGACACCGTTGTGCCCCGCACCCGGCTGTTAGAGGTGCTGCGCCAGGTCTATGAAATCGCCGAACGCCACCAGCTCATCGTCATGAACGTGTTCCACGCCGGGGACGGCAACCTGCACCCGTTGCTGGTGTTCGACGCCCGCGAACCGGGGGTACTGGACCGCGTCCACGCCGCCGGCGAAGAGATCGTGCGGGCCTCGTTGGAGGCGGGCGGGGTGCTGTCGGGCGAGCACGGTATTGGCCTGGAGAAGCAGGCCTTCATGCACCTGCAATTCACCCAGACCGATCTCGACGCCCAGGCCCGCTTGCGCGACGCCTTCGATCCGAGCGGTCGTTGCAACCCGAACAAGGTCTTGCCGGCCGGTTCGCGATGCGGGGATCTGGCCCACCTCGACGCCGCCCAGCGCGACCAGCTCCTGGCCGAGGGAGCGTGGGTGTGAGCCAGCCTGCCACCGCCGCCCAGGCCGGCCCGTCGGGGTTGGCCGCACGGGCTCCGCTGGCGGACCGGGTCGTGCGCGACCCGGTGCTCCTGGCCTTCGCCGAGTCGGTGGGCGGGGTGACAGACGGGCCGGTGGCGGTAGAGGGCGGGCGAACCCAGTGGGAGGCGGGCGGTGCCAGTGAGGCCGGGACCCGATTGGTTGCCGCTCCCACCGGGGTGGTGGCCTTCGAACCTGCCGAGATGACCGTGCAGGTACGGGCAGGCACGAGCCTGGAAAACCTCGACGACATCCTCGCTGCTGCCGGTCAACGGGTCGCCTTGGAAGGGTTCTCCCCAGGCGCCACCGTAGGTGGGGTGCTGAGCGTGGGCCGTAGCGGTATGACCAGGCTGGGCCACGGTCCCGTACGCGATACCTTGCTCCAGGCTCGCTACGTCTCCGCCGAGGGTCTGCTGGTCACCGCGGGTGGCCCTACCGTCAAGAACGTCACCGGCTTCGATCTGTGCCGGCTGCTGGTCGGATCCCTCGGCACCCTTGGACTCCTCGGCGAGGTGATCCTGCGTACCCGGCCCCGACCCGAGGTTTCCTGTTGGCTGAGCGGTCCGGCCGACCCCTTCGCCCTGCGCGACGCCTTGTATCGACCGGTGGCCCTGCTGTGGAACGGCACCCAGGTCTGGCTTTGCCTGGAGGGCTACCAGGGCGACGTCGACCAGCAGGCCACGGTGGCCGGCGGCCACGGTCTGGTCCCGGTGGCCGGCCCGCCCCCGTTGCCCGCCGGCCGTACCTCCCTCGACCCGGGGTTGCTGGCCGCTCTGGATCCCGCCGTTTTGGCTGCCCAAGGGCTGGTGGCGGAGATCGGGGTCGGGATCCTGCATGGCATCGGCCCCGGGTCACCGGTGCTGGTCACCCTCGGCCTGGATGCCGAAGCGCACACCAAACCCAGGCCGCCGACGGGGGCGGGGGCTGGCGCCACCATCGCTTCGGCTCATCGCCGTGAGGGTGGACCGGCGCTCGATGAACTCAACGCCAGGGTGAAATCCCTGTTCGATCCGACCGGCCGGCTCAACCCGGGCCGCCGCCCGCTCGATGGCCGGCGCGCCACCATCGGGCTCAACGCCTCATGAGGGAGTCCGGTTGAAGCTGCCGTTGTTGGATGACGACCTGGCCGCCTGCGTCAGCTGCGGGCTGTGCCTGCCGCATTGTCCGACCTTCCGGGTCACCGGGGAGGAGCGGTACTCGCCCCGAGGCCGGATCGAGGCCATCCGCCAGGTCCACAACCAGGCTGCCGTCGTCGCACCGTCGGGCTCCGCGTCGGCTAGTGAGCTGAGTTCCTTCAACGAGGCGCCGTCCTTAGACGTTCCGGCGCTTATCGACATGGCTTCGTTCACGGACATGATGGATACCTGCGTGCAGTGCAGGGGTTGTGAGACTGCCTGTCCCTCGGGGGTGCCCTTCGGTCGGTTGATGGAAGGGGCCCGGCAAGGCCTGGTCGAGGCGGGCGGCTACCAGCCGTGGTATCGACGGCTGGGATATCGCCTGTTGAGCTACCACCGTTTGGTTCTGGCTGGCTCCCGGCTGCTGGCGGTAGCCCAGCGCAGCCGCCTGGTGCCCTCGGGTCGGTTGGGTTTGCCCGAACGATTGGCCCTTCGGTCTGCACCCCTGCGCCCAGGTGTTGGCGCGGCAGGGGGCCTGACGGTGTGGCTGCACACCGGCTGTGTCATGGATGCCTGGCAACGCCCGGTGCACAGGGCCGCGCTGGCCGTGCTCGAAGCGATGGGGGTCACCGTGCTGCTGCCCCTGGGTCTCCGCGGGGGTGGGTGCTGTGGCGCCCTGGCCAACCACGCCGGCCTGGTCGACATCGCCCGAGAGCAGGCCCGAGCCACCATGACCACCCTGGCCGGCGCAACCAGCGCAACGAGCACCCAGCATCCCATCCTGGTCGATTCGGCTGGCTGCGGTGCCCAACTCAAAGACGTCGGCCATCTGTTGGGCAGCCCTGATGGCGAGCACTTCGCGGCCAGGGTCTTCGATGTCAACGAGTGGATCGCCGGTCATTCCGATTTGCTCCCCCCGGCCCGGCCGAGCCGCTCCCGGCAAGGCCCCCCGGAATGCATCGCCGTGCAGGACCCGTGCCAGGTGCGCCACGTGCAGCGCGTCCACGGTGCGGTGCGGGAAATGCTGGCCCCCTACCTCAACACCGTCGAGCTCGACGACGAAGGCCTGTGTTGCGGGGCGGGTGGGGCCTACTCGGTGCTCCAACCCGACCTGGCTGCAGCCATTCGGACCCGCAAGCTCGAAGCCATTGCTCGCTCAGGGGCGACCACCGTGGCGAGCGCCAACCCCGGCTGTTCTATGCACCTGGCGGCCGCCGGGGTGAACGTGCGCCACCCGGTGGAGCTGTTGGCCGATGCCTTGGGCCTGCACCGTGGCTGATCTGGACGACCTGGCCACACGCCTCGAGGGGATGGCCGAAGAACTGGCCGACGCCGCCTTGGAGGCATTGCGTTCGGCGTTGGCGGCCGGGGACCGCAAGCCGGAACTGGAGCGGCGCCTGACTCGGGCTCGGCGAGCGGTGGAACGTGCTGCGCTGCTCGTTCGCAACGAAGACGCCGGCGAAGACGCCTAGCGCTCTCGCCCGTTGCTCACGTCAGGGCGGCCACCCCGACGCTGAAGGCCAGGGCGTTGTGCAGAGAGTGGGCCACCATGGCGGACCCCAACCGTCCCGCTCGACGATGGGTGAGCACGCCCAGCATCAGCCCGACACCGCTCAGCACCACCACCAAGCCCACGTTCCCCCAGCCTCGCCCGGCGCTGATGTGGAAGCATCCGAAGGCCACCGCCTGGGCCAGCAACGCCCAGGGCGTCGGCCACCAGCCGGCCAGGGCTCGTAGCAGCACCCCGCGGAACAACAGCTCCTCCAGCACCGGGGCCACCACCACCATGATCACCCCGACCAGTGTTACCGCGGCCCACTGCGGCAGGCCCATCTCGCCGCCGCGGCTGCCGCCGGCTAGGGGGTTATTGGACACGAAGGGGATTCCTGCCGTTCGAAGGGCGGAGAGCAAGACGGCCACCAGGCCCATGCCGGCCAGCCACCCGACCAGCCCGTCGGGCAGGTCCCGGGCCCGCCACGACATCCCCAGATCCGCTCGCAGCGAAGCCGTTCCCCAGCGGCGAGAGACCAGCAGGCACAGCCCGATCATCACGCCGTACTGAGCCACCACCGCCCCCAGGGTGGTCAGGACCTGTAGCCATTCCAGCCCCGGATGCGAGGCGGTCCAGCTCCTCACCACCGCCAGGATGAGGGCGCTGAGGGCCAGGGTGGTAGCAAATCCGACCAGCACCACCGCCGCGGCCCGAGGCGGCAGCGGCGCCCCCAGGTAGGTGCGCTCGAGGGGGGTGACGGCGGGCGGCGACGCCACCACCCGCACCGACGCCATCACCTCCGCCGCCGCCGGCGAAGCGGCGAACTCGGCAAACGCTCGCTCGCCCCACGTCGGCTCGGGGTAGATCGACTCGGCGAAGCTCACCTGGCTGGTATGACCCAGCCCGGTCTACACGGCGATGGGCCGATTGCCAGAGCGCTCCGATCCTGCCGATCAGTCCGCGGTGGGCGCCAGTTGCTGGCTGGCCAACAGCGCCACCGCTTCGGAGGCAGGCACGGCCAAGGTGGCGCTGTCGGTGCCCCCGAAAATGATGCCGACCACTTCGCCCGCCTCGTTGAGCAGCGGGCTGCCCGAGCTGCCGGGTGCGGCGGGCCCGTCGGTGACGAGGGCGGTCATGCCATCGACGTTGCTGACCCGAAGCAGACGACCGGCGCTGCGGGTGAACCGAGCCGCGTCCGGGTAACCGCCGGCCACCAGTGCGCTGAACAGCGGGACGACGCCAGTTGCCACCGGCAGGGCGCCGACCATGGGGCGGTCGAGGCGCAGCAGGGCCAAATCCGTGCCGGCGCCGCCGGACAACGCTAGGACCCTGTCATGGCCAGGCCATGACAGGCCCGCTGCTCGTCGGAACCGGCGAAGCTGCCCGCCGGCTCAGGCGGGGGCTTCGGCCAGATCGTAGAGGGTGGTCCGGCGGGCCAACGGGCGTCCGCTGCCGTGCACCAGGGCCTTGAACCCGTCTTCTGTCATCTTCTGGCCGTGGGTGGCGCCCGCGGCGCGGGAGATGTTCTCGTCGATAAGGGTGCCGCCAAGGTCGTTGACCCCGGCCTGGAGCAACTGGCGGGCGCCGGCCACCCCGATCTTGACCCAACTGGCCTGGACGTTGTCGATGAGGCCGTGGTAGGCGATGCGACCCACCGCGTGCATGAGCAGCACCTCCCGGAAGGTCATACCCCGGCGCGACTTGCGCTGCAGGTAAATGGGGGCGGCCATGTGCACGAACGGAAGGGGGACGAACTCGGTGAAACCGCCCGTCTCCTTCTGCAGATCACGGGTCCGCAGGATGTGTCGAGCCCAGTGCTTGGGCTCCTCAACCGCGCCACACATGATGGTGATGTTGGAACGCAACCCCACCTGATGGGCCACCCTGTGGCATTCCAACCATTCCTCGGTGTTGACCTTGTCCGGGCACAGTAAGAACCGAATGTCGTCGTCGAGGATCTCCGCAGCCGTACCGGGCAGGGAACGCAGCCCCGCGTCCATCAACCGACGCAGATACTGATCAAGCGGTTCGCCCAGCCGCTTGGCCCCCTCGGTGACTTCGAGCGCGGTGAAGCCGTGCACGTGGATCTCGGGAGCGGCGTCTTTCACGGCCCGGCACACGTCCAGGTAGTACTCACCGTCGAAGTCCGGGTGGATGCCGCCCTGCAGGGTTACCTCGGTGGCCCCGATGGCCCAAGCCTCCCGCACCCGCTGGGCGATGTCCTCCAACGTCAACAAATAGGGTGTACCCCGCAGATTGAGCGACAGAGGACCCTTGGAGAATCCACAGAACCGACATTTGAAGGTACAGACATTGGTGTAGTTTATATTCCGGTTGGACACCCAGGTGACGGTGTCTCCCACCGCTTGGCGGCGCAGCTCGTCGGCCACCTCAGCCACCGCCACCACCTCAGGACCGCGGGCCGAGAACAGCGTGATGATCTCTTCTTCGCCTACTTCTTGACCGGCCAGGACCCCGTCGAGCACCTCACGTACCGCCCCATGGGCTACCCCGCGGCCGGGCAGCAGTTGCGGCGGCTCCGCGGCAGCGCCCGAGTACCACGATGTGGAGCGATCCCCGATGAAGATTACCTCCGCCCCGTCGTGGCCTTGTTCGAAGGTGGCGTTCTCCATTTTCTGGGGAAAGAACGCGCCGGGATCGTCGCGGCCCAGCCACTCGGCATCGGCGCGGTCCATCACCGGAAAATGCAAGGCAGGGTCCAACCACCGGGCCCGGTCCGCCACGTAGCGCGGATACACGGTCAGTCGAGGGGCCAAGGCGAAACCACGGGCTTCGCTGACGGTACGGAGCACGTCGAGATCGGGCCAGGGCCGTTCGGGGTTGACGTGGTCAGGGGTCACGGGGGAAACGCCACCCCAGTCGTTGATGCCGGCGTCGAGGAGCATCCCAAAATCGTCAGAAAGGTGGGGTGGGGCCTGCAGGGAGATGTCGGCGGGCAGGATGAGGCGGGCCAGGGCCAAGGCCTGCAGATAATCATCGGAGGGGCAAGCACCCTTGAGGCGCATGCGAGTGCCCTCCTTGGGCAGAAAGTTCTGCACAATGACTTCCTGCACGTGACCCCAGCGAAGATGGGAAGCGGCGATGGCCTCCAGCGCCTCGACCCGGTCCTCGATGCTCTCCCCAATACCGATGAGTATGCCGGTGGTGAAGGGAATGGCGGCTTCGCCGGCCGCTTCCAAGGTGGCCAAGCGGCGGGCAGGTTCCTTGTCGGGCGAGCCCTCGTGGCAGGCCAGGTTGGGGTTGAGCGATTCCAGCATCATCCCTTGACTGGGTGAAACCGGACGCAGGGCCCGAAGCTCATCGCTGTAGAGCGCGCCGCAGTTGGCATGGGGGAGCAGACCGACCTTGTCCAACACCAGCTTGGCCATGGCCGCCACATAGGCCACGGTAGAGGCATAGCCCCGCTGGGCTAGCCATTCCTTGGCCACCGCGTAACGGTCCTCGGGACGTTCGCCGAGGGTAAACAATGCCTCGTGGCAGCCTCGCTTGGCGCCCGCCCTGGCAATCGCGAGCACCTCGTCCGGCTCAAGGTAGGGAGCGGACACCTTGGCCGGGGGCTGGGCGAAGGTGCAGTAGTGGCACCGGTCGTTGCACAGCATGGTGAGGGGGATGAAGACTTTGGGCGAGTACGTGACCCGCCGTCCGTAGCTCGTGTCACGCACGGAACGAGCCCGCGCCAGCAACTCATCCAGGCCCAGGGCAGTTAGTCCTGTCATGAAACGCACCGTAGCACGGGCCTGCTGTGCCGTGCTTCGAGCGTCAGGCTCTGGCCGCCGCCCGATCGGCCAGCCACACCACCCGGCCCGCGGGTAAAAGGGCGCCTGGCACATTGGCGCCGCGTTGCACCGCCTCCAAGGCGCCCGCCACCGAAGCTCCCACTGCGGTAATCAGCACGCAGTGGGCTCGTTCGATCACCGCAGGGGAGAGGCAGAAGCGCTGATGAGGGACCCGGCCCAACGGATCGGCGGTGGTAATGACCTCCGCTAGAGGGTTGGCGGCATGGTCGAAGACACCCGGCAGGCCGGGAAACAACGAGCTGAGCCGGCCGTCAGCGCCCAGGTCGAGGTGGATCAGGTCCAGGGACCGCTCGATGAGGGCCTGCTGGGCCCGCTGGCGTGCGCCTTCGCTGTGCAGCGGATAGAACAGATGGGCGGCACCCACCCGGTCCAGCAGCATGACCCGGATCAGCCGTTCGTGGCTGTCGGGGTGGCTGGCGTCCACCCCGCACTCGTCGGCGAGGAACAGCTCCACCCGCCACCAGTCGATCTGAGTCTCGCCGTGGGTGGCCAGGCGTTCGTAACACTCCGCGGCCACCGGCCCGCCGGTCAGCGCCAGACCGAAGTGCTCACCGGACCGGCAGTGAAAGGCCTCTACCACCCGCTCGGCGAACTCACCGGCCACATCGGAGACGACGTTCAGATCTGGCTGGCCAGTCGGTCGGGCCGGGGGAGGGGCGTCGCTCATGGGCGGAAGGCTCGCTCGGCCAGCGTGGCCAGCACCTCCTCGAAAGAAGAGCTGAACGACGCCACCCCGTCCGCTTCGAGCTGGTCGGTGACCTCGTCCATCTTGATGCCCAGGCTCGCCAGCTGCTCGGCCAGCCGATGGGCGCCGAGCACGCCGGCCTCGTCGTCCACGGTACGGGCCACCGTTCCGTGATCCTCGAAGGCGACCAAGGTGGCCTCGGGCAAGGTGTTGACCGTGTCCGGGCCGATCAGCGAATCCACGTAGAGGGTGTCGGGGTAGCTGGGGTTTTTCGTCGAGGTGGAAGCCCACAACGGGCGCTGGACCCGGGCGCCGCGGGCGGCCAGGCGGTCCCAACGGGGCCCGGAGAAGGTTTCCCGGAACGCCGCGTAGGCGAGCCGGGCATTGGCCACCGCTGCCTGTCCGGCCATGGCGGCGGCTTGGGGAGTACCCAAGGCGGCGAGGCGCTTGTCGACCTCGGCATCGACCCGGGACACGAAGAAGGAGGCGACGCTGGCCACCCCCGACAGCTCGCCGGCGGCTTCCTCCAGGCCGCCCAGATAGGCCTCCATGACCTCGCGGTAGCGGGCCAGGGAAAAAATGAGGGTGACGTTGACGCTGATGCGCTCGGCGATGAGTCGTTGAATGGCGTCGACCCCTGCGGTGGTGGCGGGCACCTTCACCAGCAGGTTGGGTCGCTCGATGCGGCGGGCCAGGTCTCCGGCGGCGGCCACGGTGGCACCGCTGTGGTGGGCCAAGCGGGGATCGACCTCGACGGACACGAACCCGTCGGTTCCGCCTGAAGCCTGGTAGAGCGGCTGCAGCACATCGGCGGCGCCGACGATGTCGGACACCACCAGCTCCCAGTAGGCGGTCTCCACGGTGGCGCCGGTGGCTAGGACCTGATGCAACTGCTCGTCGTAGACGGCGTCCTGCATGGCTTTGGCGAAGATGGTGGGGTTGGAGGTGACCCCCCGTACCCCCCGCTGGACCCACCGGGCCAGCTCCCCGTCGCGCAGCCAACCCCGCTGGAGATTGTCGAGCCAGGGACTCTGACCAGCCACGGAATGCAGGCGGTGCACAGGAGAGGCCGAGCCGGCGAAGCTAGAGGCCATATCGGCGAAGCTAGAGGCCATAGCTGGGAGGCTAGCCGGCACCGGGCATCACGCCCGGCGCCTGGGGTGAGGCCCAGTGGGCAGGACCCAGCCCGGCCAGACGGGTTGAGTAACGTTTCTACGATGTCTTTTCGGTCCCTGCGCCCTGTGCTGACTGGTGTGCTGACAGGTGCCGCGGCGCTGGCCGCCACCGCCATTGGGGGCGTGGAGCTGCGCTACCGCCGCCACCCCGGCAACGATCTGGGTTTCACCAACGAAGGATGGGTCAGCACCCGAACCAGCCCGGAACACCTCACGGTTACCGGCCGAGTGATCCTGGCCAACCAGATCCCCACCCGCGAGGTGATGGTCTGCGACGTCGACCCGCAGGTCCACCTGCTGGGCGACGGCCCCGTCGACGCCGTCAGGGTCACCGCCAGGGCCCGCTCCCTGCGAAAGGACTACCCGGCCAGGGAAGACGGCTACTGGGTGTCCTACGTCGTCAAGCCCGGCCGCTACCACGAGGACTCCCCGCTGGAGGTCCTGGTCGACCTGACCGGCCCCCGGGCCGCCCTTGATGCGCTCCAGGCCCTGTGGATTGAGGTGCGCCTGGCCACCTACGGCTTCGTGGGCCGCCAGGATCAGTTCCACCACATCGTCATGCCCCTGCGCTTCCCCGACGCCGACCAGCCCGCCCCCTGGCTGCCCGCCGCCGCCGGGCGCGCCCAGGTCCGGGCGGTCCGCACCCATCTGCTGGGCCCGTTCGATGATCCCGTCGAGGTCGTCCGTCGCTACGCCTTGCCCCACGCCGGCCCCCACGACATTGTCACCATCGGCGAATCACCCCTCGCCGTCATCCAGGGCCGCTTCTGGGACCCCCGGATGCTCAGCCCCACCTGGGCCGCCACCCGCATGGCCCAGTTCATGCACGGGGAGGGCGCCCTGGGTACCGCCACCGGCATGCAGAGCCTGATGAACGAACACGGCTCCCTGCGGGTGATGGGTGCCCTGGTCGGAGGGGCGGTGGGCAAAGCCGCTGGTCAGGCCGGCTGGTTCTACCGTCTGGCCGGACCCCAAGCCCGTTTGGTGGACGACGTGACCGGCACGCTGGCCCCCTACGACAACTTCGTGGTGGTGGGCCCGGCCGAGGCCGACCAGGTCTGCGCCGACATCACTGCGGGGACCGGGCTGGCCGCCGCGGTGGTCGACGCCAACGATCTGGGCAAGGTGGACGTGGTCGGAGCGTCCGCTGGGGTGGACCACGGCCTGGTCTGCGCCGCCCTGCAAGCCAACCCGGCCGGCAACGCCGATGAGACCACGCCGCTGGTGCTCATCCGCCCCTCGGAAGGCTCCCGGCCGACAACCCGCTGACGGCGCGACGGGGCGACGGGAAGAATCAGCATCAGGAGCAGCATGAGACAAGATTTGTTGGCCACCTTGTGGTGCCCCCAGGACCAAGGCGACCTGGTCGAGGACACCGACGCGGCTCGCTGCACGGCCTGCGGGGTCCGTTACCCCCTCATTGACGGCGTCCTGTCCTTCTTGACCGAGGACTCCCTCGCCGAGCGGGAGCAGGCCGAGCAAAAAGACCGCGACCAAGAGGCGGGTTGGTACGACTCGATCTGGCCCGAGTACATCGACAAGGTGGAGTTACCCGCCCATGCCGAGGCCATGGGCCATCCCCGCGGCCCGGTGCTCGATCTGGGCAGCGGGCCAGGCCGCATCACCGAGTACCTGGCCCGCGAGCTGGGCTATCCCACCTTGGCCTTGGACTACAGCCTGGAATCGTTGCGCCTGTTGGTGGCGCGCTGCCAAGGACTGCCGGTGCTGGCCGTACACGCCGACGGGCGGGCCCTGCCCATCCGTGACCACGTGCTGGCCGGGGCCACCTCCGGCCAGTGCTATGAGCATTTCCGACCCGACGATCGCCGCTTGGTGCTGCGGGAGTGCGCCAGGGTGCTGCGCCCCCGAGCGCCCTTGGCGGTGACTACCCTGAACTACAATCTCACCTTCCGGTTGTGGAAGTTGAAGGGAAACGCCGGAGCCAAAGAAGGCGACCACATGTACGGCAGCAATTTCTATTATGTGCGCCAGACCCCGGCCGAGTACCGGAGCGAGCTGTCTGAAGTGTTCGATGTGGAACAAATCAAAGGCATCCGCAACTTCCCGGTGCGGAGCATCGCCACCGGCGTGGGCAAGGTGGCAGGAGCCAAGAACGCGGCTCGCTTCATGGGCTTCATGAACCGGTACGGCTATAAAGCAGACCGCTGGTTGGAACGGGTGCCGCTGTTTAGCCACGTGGGCTTCTTGTTATTGGCCCGGGTCTCCACCGCCGGCCCGCTGCGCCCCACGTCCACCCCGACCCGACCGGCCACCCTCACCCCGTGAGCCACGCCGCGTCCAAGGCGACGCTAGGGGTGACTTCGGTCGCGCCGGCCGCTCCGGCGCTGCCGGTCGGTTGGGAGCATCTGGCCCACGTCACGGAGGGTGTGCCGATCTCCTGGTACCTCGATGACGATGTGCTTGAGGTTGAACAACGGGTCCTTTTCGACCAGGGTCCCGGCTACGTAGGCCACGAGCTGCTGGTCCCCTCCGTCGGCGATTACCTGGCGCCGGCTTGGGACGAGGGCTGGGCGCTGGTCCACGGACAAGATGAGATACAGCAACTGTCGAATGTCTGCCGGCACCGTCAGTCGGTAATCTTGGAGGGCAGGGGCAACACCCGCAACGTCGTGTGCCCCCTGCACCGCTGGTCCTATAGCCTCGACGGGCGCCACCAAGCTGCTCCCCGTTTCGGCTATCTGCCTGGGCGAGACCTGCCCAAGCGATCGTTGCAGTCTTGGAACGGGCTGTTGTTCGCCGGTCCGCGTGAGGTGGGCGCAGACTTGGCCAGTCTGGCCCTTTCCGATGAGTACCGTTTCGATGGTTTCGTCTATGACCGCACCTGGGTGGAGGAGTACTCCATCAACTGGAAGACCTTCATAGAATTCTACATCGAAATTCTCCATGTGGAGCCGTTTCACCCGGGTCTGACCAGCCTCATCGATTGTGACGGCTTCGGCCCCGACAATTGGGAGTTTGGCGACAACTGGCAAAACCAGCGGCTCGACCCCGGGAACGATTTCTCGACCTCGAAGTCCGACGCTTATCTAGAGTATCAGAAGTTGCTGGTCGACTATCGAGGCGCAGTACCCAAGTTCGGGGCGCTGTGGCTTTGTCTGTATCCCAACGTGATGGTGGAGTGGTACCCCGAATCACTCATAGTGTCACACCTGCTCCCGCGGGCCGCCGGCCACACCACCAACGTGGTGGACTTTTACTACCCGGCCGACGTGTTGCGGGAATGCCCTGAGCTAGTCGAGGCCCACCAGGCCGCTTACGTGGAAACGGCCCAGGAAGACGGGGTCATCGCGGACCACATGGACCGTGGCCGGCGGGCCCTCGCGGCACGAGGCGCGGACGACGCTGGGCCCTACCAGCATCCGATGGAAACAGGCATGGCCCACTTCCACGACTATCTCCACCGCTACCTCGACGCCGAGGTGGGCACTGCGTTGCCGGCCCGGCAGCAGCAGGTTCAGCTACGAGCCGGAAAGCGGACGTAGTCGGCGTTGTCCTCGAGCGACTCGGGTCCCTCGGTGGGCAGCACCTCGTAGTGGCCCAGCGCCTTGCGCAGATCACCCTCCCAGACCTCGGCCGGCAACTCGTAGAGCACCTCGATGCCGTTTCCGTCGGGATCGGTGATGTACGCGCTGTGGGTCATCCCGTGGTTGCCCCGCATGTGGAAGGTCACCCCGTTGGCCTGGAGATGGCTGAGCTGGGCCACGAACGCCGCCCGGTCGGGGTAGCCAATGGCGATGTGGTTCACGCCCACGCCCCGATTCCAAGGCCGCCACTTGGTCGGCGCCGCTTCCTCGGGAGACGTATGCACCTGCGCTTCTTTCACCTGCATGATGGCGACATCGTGGTGGTGGCCGGGCCCCGCCCGGTAGAAACGCATTTCGTTGCCCGCCTGCATCGAGGACACCAGCTCGAAGCCCATGAGCTCGGTCCAGAAATGGTGGGAACGTTCGATGTCGGCCACATTCAAAACCAGGTGGTTGACGCCGGCCGGGCGCTGGGCGGTACTGGGTTCAGGCATAGGGATCGGCCTCCTTCGATCAAAGGCCATCGTAACCCCCGCCCCGGTGAGCTAGCCGGTGAACGCTTCGATCAGGTCCCTGGCTCGCTCGGCCACGTGCTCGGCAGTGAAGCCGAACCGCTCCAGCACTTGCTCACCGGGGGCGGAGACCCCGAAGCGCTCGATGCCGACCACGTCGTCCGCCCATCGCTCCCAGCCGTAGGTGACACCCGCCTCGACCGCCACTGCCGGTACCTCCACCGGCAGAACCTCTTCCTGATAGTCGGGCTCGGTCTCCTCGAACAACTCCCAACAGGGCATCGAGACCACCCTGGCGCCAATGCCGTCGGCGGCCAGGAGCCGAGCGGCGGCGACGCACACCGCCACCTCGGAGCCGGTGCCGATGAGGACCACATCGGGGGGACCGTGGGCGGTGTCGACCAACACGTAGGCACCCTGGGCGACCCCATCGGCGCTGGTGTTGTCCAGCACCGGCAGGGTCTGGCGGCTGAGAATAAGGGCAGAGGGGCCAATACCCTCGACCGCTTCGCAGAACGCGGCCGCCGTCTCGTTGGCGTCGGCGGGGCGGAACACCTTCAGCCCCGGGATGGCCCGCAGGGCGGCCACCTGCTCGACCGGCTGATGGGTGGGACCGTCCTCCCCGACTCCGATGGAGTCGTGGCTCCACACGAACAGGGCGTGGGCCCCCGACAGGGCAGCCAGGCGGACCGAGGGTCTGGCGTAATCGGAAAAGACCAGAAAGGTGCCACCGAAGGGCAACACGCCGCCATGGCGGGCCATGCCCACCATGGCCGCGGCCATGGCGTGCTCGCGTACCCCGAAGGCGATCTGGCGGCCTCCAGGGTTGGTGGCGGTGTGCTGGCTTTCGCCCTTGAGCCGGGTGCCGGTGTTGCCGGTGAGGTCCGCTCCACCGCCGATCAGGCCGGGCAGCAAGGGGGCGGCCGCGGCCAGCACCGCCTCGAGAGCCTGGCGGGTGGCCAGCTTCTCGCCGGGCTCCCAGCTGGGCAGCTGGTCCTGCCAGCCGGCCGGCCCGGTAGAAAACATGGCCGCGTCGAGCTGCGGGGTGCGCTGGGCGTCGAAGCGGGCCTGCCAGGCGGCGTGGGCCTGGCCGCCGCGGCTGCCGGCGCTGCGGTAGAAGCTCAACACGTCGCTCGGGACGTGGAAGGCCTGGTCCGGCGGAAGGCCCATGGTCGCTTTGGTCTGGGCGATCTCCTCGTCGAAGAGGGCGTAGCCGTGGGTGGCATGGTCATCGGTTTTGGGGGACGGGAAGGCGATGTGGGTGCGCACCACCACCAGCGACGGGCGCTGCTGTTCGGCCTTGGCCGCATCGACGGCGGCTTCCAGCCCGTCGAGGTCCTCGCCCGCCTCGCCCAGGTCCTGCACATGCCAGCCGTAAGCCTCGAAGCGTTTGACAGTGTTGTCGCTGAAGGAGAGATCGGTGGAACCGTCGATGGTGATGTGGTTGTCGTCGTAGATGACCACCAGCCGGCCCAGTCCCAGATGGCCGGCCAGGGAGGCGGCTTCGTGGCTGAGGCCCTCCATCATGTCCCCGTCGGAGGCCAACACGTAGGTGTGGTGGTCGAACAGTTCCGCCCCGAAACGGGCCCGCAGGTAGCGCTCGGCGATGGCCATGCCCACTGCGTTGCCCAGACCCTGACCCAACGGGCCGGTGGTGACCTCGACTCCGGCGGTGTGACCGGCCTCGGGGTGGCCGGGGGTGGCTGAACCCCACTGCCGGAACGCCTCCAAGTCGGCCAGCTCCAGGCCCTGACCGGTGAGGTGCAGGTAGGCGTACAACAACACCGACGCGTGACCGCAAGACAGCACCAGACGGTCGCGATCGGGCCACGATGGATCGGCCGCGTCGTAACGCAGTATGCGGCTGAACAGCACATGGGCGACGGGGGCCAGGGCCATGGCCGTGCCCTGATGGCCAGAACGGGCCTGGTGAGGCATGTCCATGGCCAGGCCTCGCACGGTGGCAACGGCGCGCTGCTCGAGCTCGCTCATGAGGGTGTGCTCCGATCTTGCAGAAGGACCGCCGAGGCGGTGAAACCGTGCAGAAAGCCTGGCGACCCTACCGGGCCGGCCGGGGCCGCGAACAGCCCAGCGGCGGTCTCCGCAGCTGCTGGCCACCTTCGAGCGTTGGCGTCACCGCTGTCGGGATACCAGCCCCATCGCTGGCACGGTCCCAGGGTGCCGTTCACCACCAGCCCTGGATACAACTCGCCCGCGTCGGCCAGCAGGTCCTGCACCGGGAAGGACCGCGGGTCGACCCTCAACAACAGGCTGGCTGCTGCCGCGCCGGGTTGCCCGCGGACCGGCTCGCCCTGCTCGATCCACTCCAGCAAGCCGACCGCGGTGCCCAACTCGAGCCGAACCGCCCGGCAGGCGGGGAGGTCCCAGCCCGCCCACAACGCCAGCGCCGGACGGTGCTCGATGCGTTGGCTGTCCACCAGCAGCACCCCGGCACTGACCGCCATCAGCGCGGCGGGGGCCAGCAAAGTGGCAATGGCGCCGAGCAGGGCATCCACCGGGGCGCGGTCATCGGGGGTGCTGTGGTCAGGGGTGCTGTGGTCAGGGGTGAGGAACAGCACCGCCAGGTCGGGATGAGGACCGTGATCCTCAAGCAACTGTCCGAGGCACTCGCCCAGGGCCGAGGCCGGCTGGGGATGACATGACCAAGCCGCCGCGAACGGCACAGTCACTCCGGCGAAGGCGGCAGCAGCGTGTAGGGCACGGTCAGCTTGGGGCCGGCATCGATCTGGCAGTGGGCGTACACGGTGTCGTATCCCTCGAAGGTGATTTCGGGGCGAACGAGTTGGCGCCCGAAGCGACCAGGCTCGATCTGCAGGGGCTGCACATTGCGCGCGACCTGCTCACCGTTGAGCTCGAACTCCACCGTCAACGCGGAAAAGCCCTGATGGCCGGGAGGACAGGAGATGACCACGCAGAGGTGAGGGGTCCAGGTGAACGGCACCGGCTGGGGGGCGGCCCCGGAGAACTGCACCCCGGTGAGGTCGATCCGAGTGGCAGGACCGGCTACCTGGCGCATCTGCATATCGTCCACGAACAAGGCGGCGAGGATCTGCACGGCGAGATACGCTAGCCCGCTGGCGTCCACCGGCGTGGCTGGCTGGCACCGGGTTCCTGCCAACACGAACCCAGGCGTGCCGCCACTGGGCGCGGTGCGGCCACTAGCGTTCGGGGCGCTCAGGCGTCTGGCCGCTCGAGTTCGTCCTTGTGCGGCGGGCCAGGCCAACCCCGCTCGGCGGGAAAGGAACAGTATGTCCTCGCCTTTCGGATCGCCGCGACGCTCGCGCCTGGCGGTAGCGCGCTACTGGGCCAGGGTGCTGTGGTTTCCGTTGGCCTGTGCGCTGTTTGCCCTTTTCGCCCTGCAGCAATCCGACTCGTCCAACCGGGTGGCCGATGAGCGGCCCCGTATCGAGTCCGCCGCCCCCCGCACCCCTGTGCTGTCAGCTCGCAGGGTGCCGAACCTGCTGGCCCTACCCACCCAGGCGGTGCGGCTCCAGGGCCCGGTGCTGCAGGCGCTGAGCCCGGTCCCCCCCGACACCACCTGCGCCATGGTCACCAACTCCAGGGGTATCCCGGTGTTCCAGCACAACGCGGGGCTTTCCCTCAGCCCCGCCTCCAACCAGAAGCTGCTGTTGGCCTACGCACTGCTCAACCAGTTCAAGCCTGATTACACCTTCGGCACGTTCGTGGCCTTCGACGCACAGTTCATCAACAACGCGGTGCAGGGCAACATCTGGCTGATCGGCACCGGTGACCCTGTGCTCGCCACCCAACCCTACGTGGCCAGCTTCGTTGACCAACCCCAGGTCCACACGTCCCTCGAGGCCCTGGCCGACCAGGTCAAAGCGGCCGGCATCACCCGTATTCGGGGCAACGTGGTGGCGGACGCCTCCCGTTACGACAACGTTCGCTCCAGCCCCACCTGGCCGGCCCGCTACGGCACCGACGGCACCGTTGGTGCGTTGTCGGCATTGGCGGTAAACCGGGGTTTCACCGCCTTCCCGCCCGCCGGCCAGGAGTGGTCAGGTTCCCCACCCCGAGCGGTAGCGGCGGACCCGGCCCGTTCCACGGCCGAGCAGTTCATTGCCTTGTTACGGGCCCGCGGGGTAGAGGTCGAGGGCAAGGCCGAGGTGGGCACGGTACCTCCCAGCCCCACCTTCGTGGGCCAGGTTCAGTCCCCACCGCTGCGTGACATCGTGGGCCAGATGCTGCGCACGTCGGACAACACCATGGCCGAGATGCTGCTCAAGGAACTGGGCATGGCCAGGGTGGGCAAAGGCTCCTTCGAGGGTGGGGCGGCCGCGCTCACCGCCATTCTGAACGAGAAGGGGGTGGCCCTGCCGGGCATGGTCATTGCCGATGGTTCGGGGCTCGATCCCACCAACCGGGTAGCTTGCGCCACTCTCAACGGGGTGCTGGTAGCGGCGGGGCGAGATTCTGAGCTGGCCGGCGCCCTGGCCGTAGGGGGACAGTCGGGCACGCTCAAGGTCCGGCTGGTGGGCACGCCCGCCGCGGGTCAGGTTCGAGCCAAAACCGGCACGTTGGAGGGGGCCACCTCCCTGGCGGGCTTCATCGATACCGCCAAGGGCGACACGGTGGCGTTTTCCATCATCGTCAACGCCGAGTCGGCCGAGCAGTTCAAGGCGGTCGAGGATCAGCTCGTACTCACGCTCATGAACTTTCCCGAGGGCCCCGACATCAACGAGCTGATGCCGCTCGCCCTGTGAGCGGGGCGTGAGCCTGATCGGAACCTGAGGCGCTGCCTTCCGCCGGGGGAGCCAGCTGGGCGCGCCCACGGCCCGCCGGCAACGATGGGACCTATGGAAGCTCCGCTGCCCGAGCCCGCTGCCAACGAGCCCGCCCCGGGCGTACCGCCGCTGAACGGTCCGACCATCCTGCCCATGTTCCCAATCGGCAGTGTGCTGTTGCCCACCGCGGTGTTACCCCTGCACATCTTCGAGCCCCGCTACCGCCTGATGATCCGGCATTGTCTCGACGGCAATCGCTCCTTCGGGGTCGTCCTCATCGCCCGGGGCTCCGAGGTGGGTGGCGGCGAAGAGCGCACCGATCTCGGCACGGTGGCCCAGGTGGTCGGGGCCACCGAGCTGACCGATGGACGCTGGTATGTGGTTGCCCTGGGCACCCAGCGGCTGCGGGTGATCCGCTGGCTGGACGATGACCCCTATCCCAGGGCAGAGGTGGTGGAGTGGTCCGACAACCCTGCCCACCAGCCGGCCCGCACGGAGGATTATGCACAGCTGGTGACCGACGCCCGTCGGCTGCTGGCCCTGGCCGCCGAGGCAGGCGAGCAGGTCGCCGAGGTCACCACCCAGTTCGCCGATGACCCCGCCTTGGGCAGCTTCCAGATCGCAGCCACCTTGCCGCTGGGGGCCTTCGATCGGCAGCGCGTGCTGGCCACGGACTCCAGCGCGGCGCGTTGTGCACTGGTAGGCGGACTCTGCGCCGAGCGGGCTGGGGACCTGCAAGCCCTGTTGGCCATGGGCTCGGGGGAGCCCGATGCCGGCTCGGGCCCCGACCCGATCTGAGTGGAGTGCCTGGGCGCACAAACCGCGCCGAGCACGTCAAGCCTTGCCGTGCTCGGCGCGGAACGACTAACAATACCCGGGTGCCCAGCGATGCCGACAGGGAGGGATGAGGGTTTGGCCAGCGGTTCGAAGAGCACACCGGAACTGATCAGCGAACTCCGGGCCTTGGTGGTGGACTACGCCAAGCAGGAAACGATCGATCCGCTCCGCAGCCTCGGGCGCTACTTGCTCTGGGGTCTGGCCGGCTCGCTGCTGCTGGCGGTCGGCGGAATGTTCGTAATCGTCGGCCTGCTCCGCCTGTTGCAGACCGAGACCGGCGGCACCTTCGATGGTGGTTGGTCCTTCGTTCCCTACCTTTTAGTTTTGATTTTCACTTTTGTCATCCTTGGCCTGTTGGGCGCTGCCGTCCTACGATCCAAGAAGCATTATCTGGAGCAATCGTGAGTGCTGCCACTATGCCCGGTGCCAAGAAGCCAGGAACCAAGCTTTCCCGGGCCGACATCGAGGCGAAGTTTCGTGAGGTACAGACCGAGCTAAGCGCAGGGGCCGAGAACGCCAAAAGCAAAGTGTTGGTGGCCGGTGGGATCCTCGTCGTGGTACTGCTGCTGCTGGCCTTTTTGGCCGGTCGCCGGGGCGGCAAGAAGAAATCCACCATCGTGGAGATCCGCCGGCTCTGATGGCGAAACGCATTCGGCGGCTGGTGCTGGCCCGTTTGCTGCGGGGCGATTTGCGGCGCTGGGCGATCTATCTCGGGGCCTCTTGGCTTTGGCGTCGCTATCGCAAGCTCACCGGTAGGGTTCCCGAGCTGGTGTACTCCGGCCGTCTCCCCCGCGGCGCCCAGCTGTCCATGGCGACCTCCAAACCGTTGCCGGCCAAGCTGCCCCATAAGAAGGTCCGCGCCGCCCTTCAGGCGGCCGCAGACCACGATGTGGCCGAGATCAACGCGCCAGCGGCTACTCGTTGAGCGAGCCACTATCGGCCGGTCTCCATGGTCGGACCGGCCAGACCGGCCAGACTGGGGCTCTGTGATCGTTCGACTCCGCAACCCCACCCGCACCGTCAACCTTGAAGGTGGCCGAAGCGTGGTCAAGCTGCTCAACGAGTTCGGCCTCAACCGGGAGTCGGTGTTGGTCGTACGCAACGGCGCCCTGGTACCGGGCGACGCCATGCTGGTCGATAGCGACGAGGTCGAGCTGCGGCCTGTGATCTCCGGAGGTGGCACATGAAGTGCAGGGTCTGCCGCCAACCGGCGGTGATTGATGTTCCCCGCCACAACGCCAACTTCTGCGTGGAGCATTTCATTGAACAATGCGAACGCCAGGTGACCAAGGCCATCGCCGGGTTCGACATGATGCAACCCACCGACAAGGTTCTGGTGGCGGTGTCGGGGGGCAAGGACTCGCTGGCTTTGTGGGACCTGCTGATCCGCCTCGGTTACCGCACCGAGGGGCTCTACCTGGGGTTGGGTATCGGCGAGTACTCCGACGCCTCCGGCGACCACGCCCGTCGTTTCGCCATCGACCGGGGCCTGGTACTGCACCAGGTCGAGTTGCGGGACCGCTTCGATTACGACATCCCCCAGGCGGCTTCGGCCACCCGAAGGGTGCCGTGTTCGGCCTGTGGGCTTTCCAAACGACATCTGTTCGACCGGGTCGCCCGCGAGAAGAGCTTCGACGTGGTGGCGACCGGCCACAACCTCGACGACGAAGCGGCCGTGTTGTTCGGCAACGTGCTGCGTTGGCAGACGGAGTACCTGGCCCGCCAGCTGCCGGTGCTGCCGGCTGGCAACGGTTTTCCCCGCAAGGTGAAGCCCCTCGTTCGCTTATCCGAACGTGAAATGGCCGCATACTGCATCGTGCAGGGCATCGACTACCAGGTCGAGGAATGCCCGATGTCCGCCGGCAACAAGCATTTGGGTTATAAGGAAGCGCTCAACGCGGTCGAGGAACGTTCGCCCGGCACCAAACACGACTTCTATTTCGGCTTCTTGGAGCGGGCCGCGGCCCAGTTTCGCCTGGGTCAGGTAACTGCCGCCGACGCGCTGCACTCCTGCCAGCGGTGCGGCGCCCCTACCCCCGGGGTGGTCTGTGCCTTTTGCCGGCTGGTCGAACGGGCCGGCGGCCACGGCCAACCAGACGACGTCGCCGTAACCCTTGGGCGCCGACCAACCTCATGAGCCTCGACG
>JANPEN010000375.1:0-15281 GCA_031422955.1 Acidimicrobiia bacterium | reverse complement strand
CGAACCCTACCAGATATCGATTTTCGGCGCTCATTCTGCCACTGCCAACGATAGGCTAGGGCTTTACATCTTCGAGGACAACGACGTAAAGGAGGATACCGACTGGCGCGCCGGGGCGGGCGACACCGACCCCCTGGATGGGGCTCTGGAGCTGACCCTAGCCCCCCTCCAGCGTCCCGGCTCGCCCCCCCAGGTGCCGGGGGCGGAGCCCACCAACGGCTTGACCGGGGAGCTGGCCCGGCTTGATCCCCGGGCGGCGCGGGCCAAGCTGCGAGACCTCAACGCCGCCGCGGTGGCCCAACTGGCCCTGGGCACTGGTCAGACCCACGCCCAGGTCAACGCCGAGTTGAACCGGCGGGTGGGCATCCGCCGGGTGACGGAAGCGACCCTTGTCCAGCTGCAGCGCCGGGTTGGGGTCGGCCGAGCCTGGCTCGACGACGCCCGCCGGGGCACCACCAGCAAGCGTGAGCGGGGCGCCACGCCGGGATACGATCGCCCAACCAGGACCCCCAGCTAGCCGCTCATTTGGAGGAGCCATGTCCGGCAAGACGCGTGCCGCCGCCGGGTCACCCGCGAAAAAGGGGTCGACCAGCCGCCCCCCTCGGGCCGGTCGCGACCGCTTCCCCCGCGACTACGCGGTGACCCGCCGCTTCAGCTTGGGCGAGCCGCGCAGCTTCGCCGTCACCGGCAACGGCCAATGGGTGATTTTTCTGCGTTCCCGCAGTGGCACCGACCCGGTGACCTGCTTGTGGGCGTTCGATGTGGAAAGCGCCAAGGAGCGCCTGGTGGCGGATCCGGCGCTGCTGCTGGAGGACAGCGCCGAGCTGGCCGAGCTGCCCGAGGCCGAGCAGCGTCGCCGTGAGCGAGCCAGGGAGAGCGCAGAGGGCATCACCTCCTACGCGCTGGACGAAGCCGGTGAGCAGGCCTGCTTCGCAGTGTCGGGTCAGCTCTTCGTGGTCGACATAGCCGATGGCCGGATGCTGCCCTTGGCCGCTACCGGGTCCGTGTTCGACCCTCGTTTGGACCCAACCGGGGTGCGGGTTGCCTACGTGGCGGACCGGGCCCTGCGGATGGTGGGCCGCTTCGAGGAGGACCGGCTGCTGGTGGGCGAGGAGGATCCCGACATCAGCTGGGGGCTGGCCGAGTTCGTGGCCGCCGAGGAGATGGGCCGCTCGCGGGGGTACTGGTGGTCCCCCAACGGCCAACAACTGGCCGTGTGCCGGGTCGATACCCGAGCCGTGACCACCCTGTACGTGGCCGATCCGGCCAACCCGGACCGTGTCCCCACCCCCCATCGCTATCCCCGAGCGGGCGAGACCAACGCCACCGTTGAGTTGTTCGTGATCAGCCTGGACGACGCCCAGGTGAAGTTGCGCTGGGACGATCAGGCCTTCCCCTATTTGACCTCGGTTTTCTGGAGCGCGGATCGGCCCCTCACCCTGGTGGTGCAATCGCGGGACCAGCGCCGGGTGGAGGTGCTAGTGGCCGATGTGGTCAGCGGGGCCACCCGCCGGGTCAGCCACGACGAGGACGAGATCTGGGTCGAGCTTGTGGCCGGCGCCCCCCGCTGGTTGGGCGATGCCTTGGTGACGGTGATCGATGGCGCCGAGGCTCGCCGGGTGGAGCTCGACGGCCGGGTCGTGACCCCCAAGGAGTTGCAGGTGCGGGCGGTGCTGGGCACCCTGGGCGAGGATCTGCTGATCTCGGGGTCCCTTGATCCCACCGAGGTGCACCTGTTCCGGGTGTCAGCTCAGGGGCGCACCCAGCAGCTCACCTCCGTGTCCGGTGTGCATGGCGGCGTGGCCGCCGGGGAGGTCATGGTGCTCACCCGCCGCTCCATGGACAGCTTCGGCACCACCGTTGAGGTTCAGGTCGGTGGTGAGGTGGTGGCCCAACTGGCCTCTCTGGCCGAACGGCCCAAGCTCACCCCCCGAGGCGGGTTTTATGTGGTCGGGGACCGCCAGCTGCGCACGGTGTTGCTGTTGCCCCGCAAGAAGAGCCTGACCCCGCCCTTCCCGGTGTTGTTGGACCCCTACGGTGGGCCCCATGCCCAACGGGTGCTGCGCTCCCGTAACGAGCTGTTGGTGTCCCAATGGTTCGCCGACCAGGGCTTCGCGGTGCTCATCGTGGACGGTCGCGGGACTCCCGGCCGTTCGCCCCAGTGGGAACGGGCGGTGTGGGGCGATCTGGCCGGACCTGTCCTCGATGATCAGGTCGACGCCCTGCACGCGCTGGCCGCGGTAGAGGATCGTCTCGACACCGAGCGGGTAGGCATTCGGGGCTGGTCCTTCGGGGGCTATCTGGCCGCCTTGGCGGTATTACGCCGACCCGACGTGTTCGGTGCCGCGGTGGCGGGGGCGCCGGTGACGGACTGGCGTCTCTACGACACGCACTATACCGAGCGGTACCTCGGCCATCCCGAGGAGTATCCCGAGCACTACGAGCAGACCAGCCTGTTGGGTGATGCGGCCCGGTTGCAGCGTCCGTTGCTGTTGATCCACGGCATGGCCGACGACAACGTGGTGGTGGCCCACACGCTGCAGCTCTCGGCGGCGTTGTTGGCCGCCGGCCGCGGCCATAGCGTGTTGCCTCTTTCGGGGGTCACCCACATGACCCCCCAGGAGGTGGTGGCGGAGAACCTGTTGCGCCTGCAAAGCCAGTTCCTCCGTGACGCGCTCGGCATGAATGCTTCGGCCCCGGTTTGACGGTTTGACTGTTAATTAATTCAGCGGAAGCGGGCCGGGCGCTTTTCCATGAAGGCGGCCACCGCTTCGCGATGCTCGGGGGTGACGTAGGCGCGGTGCAAGGCCTCCATCTCGGAACGTTGCACATCCTCGAGGTCGACCCTGGTGCCGTTGCGGGTCAGCAACGCCTTGATCATGCGCAGCTGGGGGTCGGGGTTCTCCGCGTACTCAGCGGCCAGGGCCAGGGCGGCATCGAGGACCTCGCCAGCCGGTAAGGCCCGGTCCACCAGACCGATACGGGCGGCCTCGGTGCCACTGATCATGCGCCCGGACAAGGAAAGGTCGCTGGCCGCCCCCCAGCCGCAGCGTTGCACCAAAAAATGGGAACTGGCCAGTTCCGGTACCAGGCCCATCTTCACGAAACGAGCGGAGATCTTGGCCTCCTCGCTGGCCAGGAGCTGGTCCATGGGCAGGGCCAGGGTGAGCCCCACCCCGATGGCGGCACCGTTGATTGCCGCCACCATGGGCTTGGAGGCCCGCACCAACTGCACCCAGTTGGTGGCGGTATCGCCCTCGGTGGGCTTGTCGGTTTCTCGGTCGGCCTCCCTATCGGCCTCCCTATCGGCCTCCCGACCGGTATCGATGCGGGCCTGGAACTGGCTGCCGATGTCGGCCCCTGCGCAAAACCCTCGCCCGGCGCCGGTGAAGACCATGGCCCCCACCGAACGCTCGGCGTTGGCGGTGTTAACGGCGTCGGTCAGCTCGCCGTGCATGCGCCGGGTCCAGGCATTGAGCTTGTCGGGCCGGTTGAGGGTGATGAGGGCCACGTTCCCGCGCTGCTCGTAGAGAATGTCCTGGTAGCCGGGATCGTTGGTGCGGCTCTGGTTGTCGGTCATGGCTCCCCTTCGTCGCTGCCTACCAGCGCTCGGTCGCCACGCTAACCCACCCCTTCGCCCCTTCGGGTGGCCGGTCCCGGTGGTCTTGCCCCTCAGGAGCAGCTGGCCGGCAACTGGCCGAAGTAGGCCAACATGGTCGGTCCCCGCTGGCACAGATAGCGCCGCGGATCAACGGCGGCGTCGGTCCCGGTGGCCCCGCCGGTTCCGCTACTCCCGGGGGTTCGACCCGTGAGACCGCCCAGCGTCGCACCCAGCCCGAACAGCCCCGAGCCGGCCTGCTCCAGGCGGGCCACCTGCCAGTTGCCCACGGCCAGATCGGCCATTTCGGCTGCTTTGGCGTAGGCCTCGTCGCGGTTGCCGACCTGGTCGATGAGCCCGTTGGCCCGGGCGGACTGCTCGTCGTAGATGAGCGCCCCCAGCCGGTCGCGAATGACGGCGGCCTCAATCGATCGGCCGGTGGCCACGTGGTCTACGAAGGTGGTGTAGTTGTTGTCCACCCCCGCCTGTAAGACCGTGCGCTCCTCGACGTTGAGTCCGCGATAGGGGTTGCCGATGTCCTTGGAACGACCGGCGGTGATGTACTCCTCGGTGATGCCCCCGGTGGTCTGCACCCCGCCCCCCAGCAGGCCGCCTTCGGTGGCGATCACGTTCTCATAGCGGGTGAAGGGCCCGAAGATCACCCCGATGCTGCCGATCAGGGTGCCGTGGTCTGCCACGATGTGGTCAGCGCCAGCCATGGCGTACATCCCGCCCGAGGCCGACATTCCCCGTACGAAGGCCACCACCGGGCGGCCCGTTCGCTCCTGGTAGGCGGTGACGGCATCGGCGATGGCTCTGGAGCCGAAAATCGTTCCGCCCGGCGTGTCCATCTCCAAGATGATCCCCTTGATGTCGCTGCGGGTGGCGGCTTCCTCGAGGTTCTCTTTGACGTCGTAGCCGTACGTGGCGGCCAGCAATGAGGAGAACAGGCCACCCTGGTCCTCGTTTTCGCCGAGGATCACCCCGGTCACGGGGATGGCCAACAGCTTGTTGGGGTTGCCCTCGTCGCCGGCCACGAAGGAAGTGGGAAGCGCTTCGGTGGGTGCGCCCGCTCCGTTCAGGGTGGCCACGGTGGCCACCAGCAACAGCACCATGGCAAGTAGACCGATGCCAAGGGTGGCCACCGCGGCCAGGCTCTTAGCCACCGTCTTGCCGACCGCCCGACCGATGCTTTCCCTGGCCACCAGGCCGTTGAAGGGCACAGGACCGCTGTACCAGCCGACGGGTCCCGCGGGGCCAGCCGGTCCTGGCGCGGGTCGCGGCGACGTCATCGGGCCCCGTTGGTCGCCCGGTCCCGGACCGTTCCCCGCCACCGGGCGACTACCTTCTGGCCCACCGCCGGAGCTGGGGGGTGGCGGCGGGCCAGTGGGCGGTAGGTCGCTCATCGATTGTGCTCCTCAGGTTGGGGCGCCACCGCGCAATCCATGGAACACGGTGGTAACGGGCTCCTTCCAGCATGGCGCGCCGCCGGTGACTGGTCGCGGCATGGGTCCGCCTGGGGAACGTCTGGGTGCTTCCTACCCAGACGTTCTCGCTAAGCCGGTGGCCAGAAGCACGACATTTTTCACGACGAACTCGCCAGCCGTGGTCAACAGCTTTGGTTAGGTTGACGGCTCGCGGATCTCGCGCCGCACGCCGGGCACGACCACTTCCAGATAGGCGGCTAGGGCCTCGTCGTCCCAGGGGGCCCGCAAGGCGATGTTGACGCCGTCGGCGCCGGCCTCGCGGTAGGCGAGGATCTTCTCGATGGCCTGGTCGGGTGTGCCCATCAGGGCCCCCTGGCCAACGTGGGCGGCCCGCTCGCCCCACTGCTCATCTAATTGCACCCGGAGGCGAGCCTCGGCGGCGGCATCCACCGAGAGCATGAACAACAGGTTGGCGCTGCGTTCCAGTGTCGCGGGGTCGCGCCCGATCTTCTTGCAGGCGGCGTCGAGGGCGTCGCCCAACCGACGGAACTTCTTGGTGCTGACGTAGGCCGCGTTCCAGCCATCGGCGTAGGCGGCGGCCAGGCTCGGAGTCCGTTTCGGGCCGGTCCCACCCACCCAGATGGGCAGGTGGCGATCCCCGAAGGGACCGGGCAGGCAGGACGCCTCAAAGGTCCGAAAGAAACGGCCCTCGTGGGTGACCCGTTCCACGGCCGGATCGAGCAAGTCGCGCAGCAAGGGCAGCGCCTCTTCCAACATGTCGAAGCGGGTGCCCAGGTCAGGGAAGTCGTAGCCGAAGGCTTTGGCCTCTTCGTCGTGCCAGCCGGCCCCGACGCCCAGCTCGAAACGGCCACCGGAAAGATGGTCGAGGGTGACCGCCGCCTTGGCCAGCAGCCCCGGGTTGCGGTAAAGCACACAGAACACCAGGGAGCCGATGCGCGCCCGCTTGGTCTCCACGCACAGGGCGCCCAGGGTGGCGATGGCCTCGAAGTGGGGTTGGGTTCCCCCGGCGGGAGGCGCCTCGTAGAGATGGTCCCAGGCCGAGATCCAGTCGAGCCCGGCGTCATCGAGGCGTCGCCACACGGCCCGCAGGTCTGCCATCGCCATGTTCTGCTGTCCAACGTGCGCGCCGAGCTGAAAGGTCATGGCGCCGGACCCTAGGCGCGGTCCACTGGCGGGGGTGGCAAGCATCGACGCGAGGGCGCTACCGCGTCACTACGCTGCGGAGCGCAGCCAAGCTGCACGGTCTCTGGGGAGGAACCAGACATGTCTATGCCGCCGCCAGGCTCCATGCCGCCGGGCTCCAACGAACCGCCGCAAGGCCCGCCCGGCGGCGCCGTTCCGCCCGGCTACAGCCCGCCCCCCGGCGGCTACACCCCTCCGGGTGGCGGCGGCGGTTTCACGCCGCCAGGTGGCGGTGGTGGGTATAGCCCCCCCGGTGGCGGTTTCACCCCGCCAGGTGGCGGCGGCTTTCAGCCGGCTGGCGGTGGCTTCAACACCGGCGGGATGGGTGGGGCGCCCGGCCCCTTGGCCGAATGGCCCCAACGGGCGCTCGGCGGCCTGATCGACTATGTCGGACCCTTCATCGTGGCGGCAGTCTTGTTCGCTGTCACCCAGAGCTGGTTGCTCTACATGTTGCTCTGGCTCTTGTCGCTGGGTTGGGGCGCCTACAACGGCTACTTGAATGGCACTACCGGCCAGAGTATTGGCAAGAAAATGGTGGGACTCAAGGTGGTGGGCGAACAGACCGGCCAGGTCATTGGCGCGGGCATGGGCATCGTGCGCTGGGCCATTCCTGCGGTGATCGGCTTCATCCCATGCGTCGGTGCTCTGTTCTTGCTGGTCGACCTGCTGTTCCCCTTGTGGGACCCCAAGAAGCAGACGCTGCACGACAAAGCGGTCAAGAGCCTCGTCATCACCGTCCCTAAGTGAGACGGCGCCCTTTCCAGGGCGAAGAGACAGCACGAACAGCGAGCGAGCCCGAGCCACAAATGGTCGGGCTCGCTTGCGTGCTACGGCCAGGGCCGCTCGAATCTGGCCACGCCCGCTGTTCTACGGTGGGGGCGGTCATTACGACCGACGCCGGACCGCCAGGGGGCGCAATGCAGTTCGATGAGATCACTCGCCGCCGCCAGCGCTCCTCGCCGGCCGAGGACGATCAGTTCGCCGAGCAATTCGACCACGTTCCGGTGATCGTGGTGGCCTGCTCCGGGGTTGCCGGTCTGCGCCCGGCCGATCAGAACTTCGAGCGCCTCGGTTCGCCCCTCCTGTGAGGATCTTCATCACCCCGCCCGATTCGTTCTTTCGGTCCGGGGTTTCTGAACGCCGTCGGCTGCTTGAACACATCGAGGAGGCTGGCCTGGACGGGGTGTTCTATGCCGACCATGTCAGCTTTCGTGACGGTTCCGGTGTGGACGGTCTGATCTTGCTGGCTGGCCTGTCCCAGTTGCACCCTGGCCTGGGGCTGCAGGTCGGGGTGTATCTGCTGCCGCTGCGCCACCCGGTTTTGGTGGCTCGCCAACTGGCCACCTTGTCCGAGTTGGCCCCTGGGCGAATCTCCCTCGGGGTGGGCGTCGGGGGTGAGGATCGCCACGAGGTGCAAGCTTGCGAGGTCGACCCACGCACCCGGGGTCGCCGCTGCGACGAATCCCTCGGCGTGCTGCACTCGCTGCTGGCGGGTGAGACGGTGACCCACCACGGGGAGTTCTTCCACCTCGACGCGGTCCGGATTAAGCCGTCGCCAACGCCCCCCATCCCCGTCTATATCGGCGGGCGTTCCGACGCCGCCCTTCGTCGTACTGCTCGGTATGGGCAGGGTTGGATTGCGGCCTGGTGCTCGGTCGAGCGATTCACCACCGCGGTCGCTAGCTGCCAGCGCCAGGCGGTCGAGGCCGGGCGACCCGACGTTGCCTGGCACCACGAGCTACAGCCCTGGGTAGGAGTGGACGCGGACGGCGACCAGGCTCGCGCCGCGGTGGCCCGGGCCATGGAACACTTCTACGGCTTGCCCTTTTCCGCCTTCGAACGCTACGTACCCTATGGTACGCCCGCCGAGGTGGCGGCCCGGCTGGCGCCCTACCTGCAGGCCGGCGCCCAGCAACTGAACATCACCGCCTGCGCACCGCCCGGCCAAGACGCCATCGCCCTGGCCGGCCAGATCAAGGTCGAGCTGTTGTCCTGAGGCGAGTTGATCGGCCCCGATCCGCCGGCAGGGTGCACGGTCAGCGCAGTCCAACCCGTTACGGTTTGGCCCATGGAGCCGATGGGCAGGGATGCGGGTGTGGCCGAGCGGCTCCGGCTGTCACCGCGCAAGCTGGCGATCGCCGGAGGCGCGTTGGTGGTGGTCGTTGTGGCGGTGGTGGCCGTGGTTGTGCTGAGTAGCCGTCAGAGCGGGCCCGACCAGAATGACGTGGCTGCCGAGCTTAAAGCGGCCATCACCGAGTTCGCCCCGGCTGGATCGAGTGGTGGATCGAGCTCCACCGCCCGGTTCGATACCGGCGCCCTGCGGACTCGGCTCGAGGCCAGCCTGGTGGGCTGGAACATCGATTTGGCCGCCGATAGTGCGGCCACCCGCGTGGGCGCTGCCGCCCGCCAGAACGACGGTAAGAGCTGCGTGTTCGCCTGGTCCGACGTGGGTGCGCCCCGCTCCGCGGTGGTTACCGACCCATCCTTGCCCTGTGTAGCGGAGGTCGCGCTCATCCCGGCCAAATCCCCCGCCTGATAGCGCAGTTACCCTCACTTCCCCTCGTCAGGGCTTGTCATCACCCGGTTAGCACCTGGGATCATGGGCCGCACACGGCGCCTTTCGGCCATCGTCGTGCGGGATGTGAGTGGATCGTGGAAAGGGCGGCAGCCATCATCGTGGGGACGCTGGGCGTGCTGCTGTTGACCTTTGGTGCGCTGATCTCGGTGCGCACCCAGCACCCCAGCGCCGAGCGCGGGGTCGAGTTGGTGGCAGTGGGCGAATTGGTGGCCCAGGAGCGCGTGCGCCTCGGACCGCAGCCGGCAACGTCGGTGGGGGCGGCCACGCCCTCACGTCCCCCCAGTGCTGGTTCCGGGTCCGTGCCCGAGATGGCAGTGGCCGGCCCGGCGTCCGCGGCAGTGACGGTGCCGACCAGCCCGCCCGTCACGGTGTCCGCGGCCGCTACTGGATCCCCTCCGGCCCGGCTGGCCCAACTGCTGGCCCGCATCGAGGTCAACGGGATCCGCTTCAACTACCGCAGCGCGGACCTCGAGCCGACCGCCCGGGAGGTGCTCGATGAGCTGGCCACGTTGCTGCGCAGCGAGCCAGGGTTGCGGTTGTCGATCTCGGGTCACACCGACAGCGACGGGGATCCAGCCGGTAACGCCGCCCTCAGCGCCCGGCGGGCACGGGTCGTGCTCGACTACCTGGTCGCTCGGGGTGCGGCGCCGGCCCAATTGGGGGCCAGGGCGGCGGGGGATGGGGAACCGGTGGCGTCCAACGACAGCGAAGCCGGGCGTCAGGCCAACCGCCGGGCCGAGGTTGAGCTGGAGGGGCTGGCACCGTGAGGTTGCTAGGTCAGATCGCCGGTTTTGTGGTGGCCGCGGTGGCCCTCGGCTTCGGGCTCGGTTTCCTCACCTGGCGGTTGGGTCGACGTTCGATGCCCGCTACGGAGTGGGCCAAACAGCAACGACAGCTCGACCAGCAGGCCAGCCGAATCGTGGAACTCGAGCAGCGGCTCCGGGGTCGGGGCGCGGAGACTCAGGACCAGCCCGAGTGGTCCGGCCTGGCCCAATTGCGGGAAGCGGCCAGGGTGGAACGCGATCAGCTCCGGGCCCGCCTGGAACTGGCCCGATCCGAGGCCATCCAGGCCCATCAGGAACGTGACCTTTTGGCCGAGCACCTCGAGTCCTTGCAGCGGCGTCTGGCCGAGCTCAGCGTGTCCCAGGCCCGCGGGATGGCGCCCACGCTCGCCCCGCCGCGGGAGCTGGCTGATCCTCGTACGTCCTATCTGGAAAGCCTCTTGGCGAGGGCCTCCTCCCTGACGGCCCCGCGGCCGCCAGAGACTGTGTCCGAGCCGGCCAGCGACGGAGCCGCGCCGGGTGGCCAAGCGCGGCCGAAGGGTGGGGCTGGATAGCCTGAGGAGGTGGCGAAGCCCGATGGCCTCGATAACTTCAGGCCCCGACCGCGATGGTCCTCGTGGCAGACCTCCCCGGTGGTCGGGGAAAGGGCCTCGTCGACTCGTCACCCGGCCAGCCGGCCTTTGACGGCCGTGGCCGTGCTTGTCTTGGCTGCCTTGGCCGCCTTGGTGGTCGTCAGCCTGCTTCCAGGGAGGGATTCGGCGGCCGCACCGAGCACCCTGACTGGGGCCAATCCGGCCCTGCCGGTGGGCTCCGACGGGGTCGGCTCTGCCGCTCTTGATCCTCCCTCGGGTCCCGAGGCGCAACTGCGGGCGTCGCCCGCGTTGCGTATCCACCCGCAGCGCGCCGCCGCCGGCTCGCCATTGGAACTGCAGGTCAGCGGCATGGGATGTCCGGGCCGCAGCGGGGTGCTGAGCATCACCGAGGTCGGCTCGGCCGCCCAGCCTGGCGGTCCTGACCGCTTGGTGGTGCGCCGCCGTTTCGACGTTGCCGCCGATCTGACCTTTCGAGCTACGCCGTTGCTGGTGGGCCAGCCACCGGGGTCCTATCGGGTGGCCATCGCCTGTGCTCGCTACCGGATGGCCGAAGCGCCCGACGGCGACCGCGAACGTGACGTTTTCGAGCTGACCGAGGCGCTGGAGCTCACCGGCCCGGCCGCCGCCAGGGAGTTCCGGGTGAGTCCGCCATCGGCTGCCCCAGGCTTGGCCACCTCGTTCAACTTCGCCGGGGAGGGCTGCTCGGGGGAAGACGCCCGGGTGGAGGTGCGGGTCTTCCCGCCGTCGGCCATGACCGCGGGGCCACTGGCGGTGGTGAAACCGGCGCTGGCTGGCGGTTCTTGGTCGGGGACGTACACCGTCGCCGCGCTCGGAGCGGTGGGTACCTACACGTTCGAGGCCAGTTGCTCGGATCGCTCCGGCCTGCAGTTCAGCTACGTGAATCGTCACGTCCATTTCGGTGAGCTGGTGTTTCAGGCCCCGCCGTTGCCGGGCACCTCGTGGTTCTCCGGGCTGTCGGACCTACCCGGGTTCACTGCCTTGGGTGATCTGGCCGATTTACTGCGGCCCCCCAACCCCAAGCCGGAACCGGCCGCGGCCCAGTCCGTGGAGGGCAGCCCGCCCACCGGTGGCTGAGCCGGCCTTGGCTTCTGCTGCTACCGCGGGCCGCCGCGCCCGCCAGCGAACGCCGTTCCCGTCGCTTCGGCTGCTAGCTTGCAGTCTCCGAATGGTGGCGTCCCCGTCCAGGACTGCCTCGGACCGGCTGGCTGTGCTGGCTGGGTCAGGCCTCGTTGCCCCATCGGGATCGTCTCGGGCCCGTCGGGCTTCTTGCCGCGCTCGGCTTATCTTCCTGCTGACCACCGGCCTGACCATCGGTCTGGCGGCCGTACTAATGGCGGGGCTGGTAGCGGGGTTCGGTCCAGCCGCGGGGAGCGAATCGACGTCGATTCGACGGGTGGGGGCCGCGTCGGCCGGGGCGAGTGAGGCCCATGGTCGGTTCGTTGTGCGTTTCCAAGACTTGGAGACGGCCGTGGCCGAGGGCGAGCGCGCCCTGGCTGCGGCGGAAGCGGCCTACGAGGAGGCCGAGGTCGCCCTGGCCGACGCGGTGGCGCGTTACCGAACGGTCAGTGTGGCCGCGGTTGCCTTGGAAGGGGACCTGCGCCAGCTCGACCGCAGCTCGTTGGAACGGGTGCTGGCCTTTGAGTCCACGCGTCGCGAGGCCAGGGAGCTGGCGCTGGACTCCTACGTGCGGGGTGGCGCCCAGGGCGAGCTGGATCACTACTTCGGCGCTGAGGACGCCACCGATGTGGCGTTGCGACGCCACCTGGTGACCGGTGGTGTGGACCGCGCCAACGAGGCCGCCTTTGCCTTGCGTACCGAGCGGTTGCGTCTCGACGCCCGCTCAGCTGTAGTGGCGGCGGAGGTAGCGGCCCTCGCCAACCAACTCGATGAGGCCGATGTGGCCGTGGCCACCGCCCGCAGCGTCCAAAAACAGACGTACGAGGACCTGCTGACCGCCTATGACTTGCTGGTGACGGCGCACGAGGCCGCCAAGGCCGAGGCGGCCGCCGCGGCCGAAAGGGCTCGGACGGCCACGACCGCCGGCCCGGGTTCCGAGCCGAGCTCGCCGCCGCCGACGGAAGCGGACCCGCCCCAGGACGACAACCCAGCCCGGGGCGGCGCTTCGCCTGGCCCGCCGCCCCCCCCACCACCGCCTGCCTCTGATGATCAGGCGGACGCCTGGGCCAAGTTGCGCGAGTGCGAATCGGGTGGGAACTACCAGGCCATCGGAGGCGGTGGCTTGTACCGGGGGGCCTACCAGTTCTCCCAGGCGACCTGGGAGGCGGTCGGCGGCACCGGCGACCCGGCCCAGGCCTCACCGGCCGAGCAGGACTACCGCGCCCGACTCCTCTACGAGCACAGCGGTGGAGGCCAATGGCCGCTGTGCGGCCGCTACCTACCGTGATGGTGACCGTGAGCGTGATGGTGGCGGTTCGCCCGGCGGGGCTGGCTAGGGCTTGGGCGACAGGTCCGGGGCGTTGGCCTCGATCATGGCCAGCACCTGGCCGGGGCTGGGATTGACCAAAGAGGCCGCTCCGACGCGCACGGTGGGTACCGTCTCGTTGCCGTTGGCCACGGACCGAACGAAGGCGGCGGCGGACTCGTCGGCCCAGATGTCGCGTTTGTCCAGGTTGACACCAAGCTGATCGAGCTGGCGCTCCAAGGCGGCGCAGAAACCGCACCCGTTGCGCCAGTAGAACTCTACGGTGGTGGCCATTGTCGGTTGATCGGTGGGGTTCACAGAACTCCTTGGGTTGTGGGGTCGAGCGGTTCGGCTGGGGCCCCGCCCTCCGGTTCGAGGGGTGGGGCCGGCTCGATTCGCCGCCATCGCCGGCGCCGCACCGGCACATCGTCGTTGGTGAGACGGTCGGTGATGACCTCGTGGCGCTCGAAATAACTCGAGGCCAGGGCGGTCAGGGTGGCCGTTACCGGCAAGGCCAACACGGCCCCGATGGGTCCCAGCACGGCCGCGCCGGCGATCACCGCGCCAAAGGCGACGGCCGCGTGCACTTGCATGGTCTGGGCGGTGATTCTTGGGGCCAGTAGGTAGTTCTCCACCTGTTGGTAGACGAGGATGAGGCCCACCACCCACAGGGCGGAGACCGGTCGTTCAGCCAGCGCCACTAGAGCGGGCAACAGCCCCGCGAGGTAGGTGCCGATGACCGGCACGAACTGGGACACCACCGCCACCCAGAGGGCCAAGGCGACCGGAGAGGGCACGCCCACCGCGGCGAAGCCGATCCAGTGGAAGATGAGCGAGGCCAAGGCCAACACGGCGCGGGAATAGATGTAGCCGCCGGTCTTGTCGATAGCCACCTCCCATGCTCGCAACACGTTGCGCTGGCGGTCTGGGGGCAGCAGCGAGCAGATGGTGCGGCGCAGTCGCGGCCCGTCGGCCACCAAGTAGTAGCTGAACATGGCCACGGTGAGGGCCTGGAAAAGCACCACCAGTACCCGACTGCCGACGGCGACGATGTTGGGGGCAATGGCGGCGGCGGCATCGGACAGCCGTCCGCCCTCCTGGAACTCGGCCAGCAGCTTCTCCGCGTCGATCTGGGTGTTGAAGTTGTCGTTGATCCAGCGCTGCGCCTCTTCGATGTACTCCGGGCCGCTGTCGATGAGTTGGGCCGACTGGTCAGAGACCAGGCGACCGATGATCCAGCCGAACAACCCGGCGGCGACCAGGGTGACGGCGAACACGCACAACGTGCCGACCCCGCGTCGTAAACCCATCCGTTCCAGGCGGTTCACGGCCGGCTCCAAGGCGAAGGAGATCATGAGCGACACCGCCAGCATGATGAGCAGGCTGCGTAGCTGAACGAACAGCCAGGCCAGCGCCCACAACAACACCAACCCGCTGAGGAAGAGGGCGATCGCTCGAGGCACCCAGGGGGGCATGGCTCCGGTCGGGACCGGCGTGGGATCACCAGCCATGGCTGCGCTCAGACGGGCGGCCGCAGCGCGGGGGCGTCGGGGGGGACCCGCCCGGCGCTATGGCGTCGTTGTACTTCACCGGCACCTTCCGGACAGCGGTTGGTGTAGGGGCACCAGGCGCATAAGGGACCGGTCTTTGGCTCGAAATGCTCGGTGGTCACGCATGCGTTGAGGGCTTCCCATCGCTCCTGCAGGCGGGCGAGGACGCCGTTCAGGCGCTCTCCGGTGATCTCGATCTCGATGCTACGGGAGCCGAGGTAGAGCAGGCGGGCTCGAATCGGTTCGGTACCGCTGGATGCCTGCCAGGCCGCCGCGTAGAGCAACACCTGGTCCAACTTGTCTGCTTCGTAGGCGGCGGGGGGCGGCCGTCCCGACTTGTAGTCGGTCACCACGATGCCGTCGGCGGTGGCGTCGACCCGGTCGAGCACCCCCAGGAAGGGGACCGAGCCCAGCTGCACATCAAGGCGCCGTTCGGTGGCCACCACCTGCACGCCGGTGGGATCTTCCAGGTCCCACAGGCCGCTGATGGCCTGCCACACACGCCATTTGTAGCGGCGGGTGGCTTCGGCATCGAGGCCCAGTTGGTTGAGCTCGGGCAGGGCTTGGTGAAGCGGCCATTCCTCACCCGCCAACGCCCGGGCGCGGTCGAGGTTGCGGTCTATCGCCGGTTCGCCCAGCAGCCGCTCCAGGACCCGGTGGACCAGCGTGCCAGCCAGAGCGGCTTCGCCGGGCGGGTCCGGCAGGCGCTCGAGGTAGCGGAACTTCCACCGGCGGGGACATTGTTCGAAGGTGGTGGCCGAGGAGGGCGACAGGTGGCTGGGCGGGCGGCGTTCGGGTGGGAGGACAGCCAGCGCCCCGTCCGGCTCGAGGTCTGGTTCTGTTGAGCTGATCGGTGCGAGCGCCACAGGCATGGAACCGTTGTAACCCAGGGGGTAGGACAGTGGAGGGATGGCCGGAGGCGACGAGTCCTTCACCGAGGTGTCGCGGCGTGGCTGACGAACCGGGTGAACAGGCCTTGCATGGTCGGATCGGTCCCCGCAGTGTCCTCCGGATGCCATTGCACGGCGACGATCCAATGGTCGCCATGCTCCAATGCCTCGATCACCCCGTCGGCGCTTCGACCCACAACCACCAACCCTGCGCCCA
>JANPEN010000374.1:0-10968 GCA_031422955.1 Acidimicrobiia bacterium | reverse complement strand
CCGGGCAGCCGGTCGCGGTCAGACCGCCACCACGTCAACCTCGTCCTACGCCTCGACCCCGACGGAACCTTCCACCCCGAAACACCCTTACCGGCAGAAGCCCTCTGTGACGCCAGCTTCACCCGCATCGTGCTCAGCGCCCAAAGCGAAATCCTCGACATCGGACACACCACCCGAACCTGGCCAGAACCCATGGCTGGCGCCATCCGACAACGAGACCGGCACTGCCGGTTCCCCCACTGCCACAGACCACCCGGCTGGTGCGACACCCACCACTGCATCCACTGGGAAAACGGCGGCCCCACCTCCATAAACAACGGCATACTCCTCTGCCGAGGGCACCACACCTTCCTCCACGCCAAACAATGGCAAGTACGACTCGACCAACACCAGCAGCCAATCTTTACCAAATCCGATGGCTCGACCTATCAACCACACTCCTGGCACCAGCGATGCTCGTGAAGAGACAGTCCGTCGGGCTCAACCTGGTTCAACCGGCGGGCGGCGGCAGCGCGGGAATAGGCCCAGACCGACCAGCACATCGGTCTCCTCACCCCGGGTGGCCTGTGGAGATTTGGCGCAGCCACCCCGCCCGCCGGCTCGCTCAATCGGCGCCGACCACACGCTCGAGCACCCGCAGGGACCCGTGGGCGGACCGTTCGACAAAGACGCCGCTGGCCAAGGCCCGCAGGTAGATCTCATAGGGCGGGCGACCGCCGTCGGCAGGGTCTGGGAACACGTCGTGGATGACCAGGCGTCCTCCCACCGCCACCCAGGGCGACCAACCCTGGTAATCGGCGTAGGCGGGGCCCGCTCCATGGCCGCCATCGATGAACAGCAGGGCCAGCGGAGTGGACCACCAGCGAGCGACGGTGGCGGAGTCGCCCACCACCGCCACCACCACCTCCTCCAGGCCGGCCGCACCCACCGTTCGCCGGAAATGGGGCAGCGTGTCGATGCGGCCGCACCCAGCATCGACCAGGTCGGGCTCGTGCCACTCCCAGCCGGGCTGGTTCTCTTCGGAACCGCGGTGATGATCCACGCAGAACAGCACTCGGCCTTCCGCCTGGGCCGCCGCTCCCAGATACAACGCCGACTTGCCGCAGTAGCTGCCCACCTCCAACAGCGGCCCGACCAGGCCAGGCTCCAACGTCAGGGCCGCCTCGAACAAGGCCAGCCCCTCCTCGGCCGGCATGAAACCTCGCGCCGCCTCGGCCAGGCGTTGGGCGTTGGGCGCCATGGACCGCTCGGGGGCGGTGGGCTCGGGCTTCACCAGCGGTTGAGGTGGATGATGGACATCGGGTCGGGGCGAGCGGCCGGCTTGAAATCGGTGCCCTTGGTGAAGGCCACCGGCGTCAACAGCGCCTGGGTGACCTGGTCGAAGGGGATACCGAGCACCTCCGCCGCTTCCTTTTCGTAGCGCAGATGCAAGGTGGTCCAGCAGGTCCCCAGCCCCCGGGCCCGCGCCGCCAACATGAAGCTCCAGGCCGCCGGCAAGATCCCACCCAGCAAGCCGGCGGCGTTAGCCTCGGCCACCCGACCCTGCACGCAGGGAACGACCAATGCCGGCGCTTCGCCCATGTGGGCGGCCAGGAACTCCGCCGAACTGGTCACCCGGGCCTGCTGGGCGTCCCTGGCCGCGTCGCCGTGGGAGAGCGCCCCGGCGTACATCGGGGAGGTCCGGTAGGCGTTGAAGGCCTTGGCGTAAAGATCGCCGAGGGCCGCCTTGCGGTCGGGGTCGGTGACCACCATGAAGTGCCAGCCCTGGGTGTTAGACCCAGTGGGAGCCTGCTGGGCCAGGCCGACGCACTCCGCAATCAGCTCGAGCGGTACCGGCCGTTCGAGGTCGAGGCGCTTGCGTACCGCACGGGTCGTGGCAAGCAGCTCATCGGAATTGAGTGGCAACAACGAGGACATGGCCCCGCACCGTAATAGCCCGCACCGGTTGCCCCCGGCCCGCCTCGATCAGACCGTGACCGAAGCGCTCGCCAGCTCTCGATCGTTGGTGGCAAAGATGGTGCGGTCGAGGAGCAGGTACTTCACCACCCACACGGTGAGCCAGGCGAAAATGGAGGCGCTGGTCACCGCCACCACGTTGCCGCTGGTGGCCTGCTCGGCAAAATGCACAGCCAGGGTGGACAACAGTGTGCCCAGCAGGTTCAGGGACCAGAAGGGCAACACTTCACGGGTGAAGGAATGCTTGCCCGTCTTGGCCCACACGAAGCGGCGGGCCAAAAGGTAGGAGGGCAAGGTGCCAATGGCCACCGCCCACAGGTTGGCCTGCCAAGCCGGCTGGTCCAGCACCCGGTAGAACACCAGCAACAGGGACTGACCCATGATCACGTTGAAGACAGAAACGCCGCTGTAGCGGAGAAACTTCAATCCGTGATCCACCCATAATGACCTGAGGTCCACCGCCTGCAACATGCCTGGACTACGTTAGCGGCCTCGGACCGGGTAGCGCGAGGACCCTGCCCGTTGTGGCTGGTCGGGGGGCGAAATGCAAACGCCATGGCTGGGCGCGTAGTGTCGGCGCTCGTCAGTTCTGTGAAGGAGGTCACTGATGCCCACCAAGGCTGGGGAGCGCCTGAAGTTCGACACCGGTACCGCCGAGGTCGTAGTCACCAAGGGCGGCGAGGGAACCATCGAGTTCGATGCCGCCGGTACCGGCGCATTGCAGGTAGGTAAGCGCTACACCGACGAGACCAGCGGTATCGAGGTTCTGGTCACCAAGCCAGGTGCGGGTGCGTTGAAGATCAACGGATCCGAGATGGCTCAGGTGCAGCCGAAACAGACCAAGTCGGCCGACTAGGTCCATCCGGGTGCAACCCCTGCGGCTCCAGCGATCCCATCAGGGCGCGGTGCTCACCTTGCGCCTGCCCGGAGGCGCCCTGTCCGCCAGGGTGGCGGCCGATTTGGCGGCCGCGGCCAACCAAGCTCGCGAGGACCGGGCCGTGCGCGTCGTCGTGTTGACGGCGGCCGGCCCGGATTTTTGCACCGGGGCCGCCGACGATCTGGACCGGTTGGGGCTCGATGAAGACCCTGCCGCGTCTCTGGCCCGACTGCGGGTGCCAGTGGTGGCCGCGGTGGCAGGGGCCTGTCGCTCGGTCGGCTTCGAGCTGGTGCTGGCCTGCGACGTGGTGCTGGCTACCGTAGATGCCTCCTTCAGCCTGGCTGACGTGGTCGAAAACAACTCGCTGCCGTGCTGGGGCGGCACCCAGCGTCTACCTCGCGCCCTGGGCGCGGCCCGCTCCAGTGCCATGATCCTGTTGGGCGAGGCCCTCAGCGCCCCCGCCGCCCACCAGGCCGGTCTGGTCTACGCACTGGTCGAACCAGAACCAGAGCCCGAACCCGGGCTGGCCGCAGTCACGGCCCTGGCCGGCGCCGCTCAGGCGGTGGCCGACAAGCTCAGCCAGCTGGGTCCGCTGGCCTTGGAATACGCCAAAGAAGCCGTCCATCGGGGGGCCGAGCTGCCCTTACGAGACGGGCTGCGGCTCGAAGGAGACCTCAACACGTTGCTGGCCACGTCCGCGGATCGGGCCGAGGGTCTGGCCGCCTTCTTCGCCAAACGCCCAGCCGACTTCGCCGGTCGATGAAGCCCGGCCCGGCCACCCCGGCGGGGATGCTGCCCGGAACGGCGCTGGCCTGGGCCCACCACCTTGTGCAGCGGGCCGCCTCGCTGTTCGACCCCCTCCACCAGGGAGGCTGGCGGGTCGACGAAAGGTTGCTGGCCGGTCATCTCCTGCTGCCCCTGGTGGTGGCGTCGGCCAACCACCTGGACCCGCCCCCACCGGCCCCCGCGCCCTACCCGGCCCCCGGCGGCGGTTGGGTGGCCATCGATCTCGGGCCCGATGACGCCGAGCCGCTGGCCCGCTTGCTGGCGGTGATTGACGCCGAAACCCGCGCCGGGCACCCGCCTCCCGACGCAGAGAAGCTGGCCCGCCGCGCCCAGGAGTGGCGATTGGCCGTCACGCCATACCGCAACCCGCCCAAGGGCGGCGACCGCAACCCGCCCAAGGGCGGCGGCGGATCCGATTCTGGTCCCCACATGGTCACCACGCGGCTCGATCTCGTTGACGCCTCGGCCCGCAGGCGGCGGATGGGCCCCTGCCCACCCGCCGCGGCCAACCCAAACCGCCCGCTGAAGGGCATCCGGGTCCTCGATCTCACCGTGCTGTGGGCGGGGCCGTTGGCCACCTGGCTGCTGGCCCAGCTCGGGGCGGAGGTCATCAAAATCGAACCGGCCTGTCGCCCCGACGGGCTGCGGGCGGGCCCGCGCCCCCCCACCGCCGGCCACGGTGCCCTGTTCGTGGCGCTCAACCACGGCAAGTCCCACCGGACGCTCGATCTTCGCCGGCCCGCCGACCACGCTCGGTTCCTGGCCCTGGTGGCGGGGGCCGACATCGTCATCGACAACTTCAGCCCCCGGGTGCGACCCAACCTCGACATAGACCCGGCCCGTCTGGCCAAGCTCCGGCCGGGGCTGATTGACCTTTCCCTGACCGCCTTCGCGCCGAGCGGCCCCCGGGCCCACTGGGTGGCCTACGGCGGCGGGGTCCACGCCAGCTCCGGGCTGGGAGCCGAGACCCTTCGGCCCGGTCCTGTGCCCTACCGCCCGGCGCTGGTCAGCTACCCCGACCCCATTGCCGGGCTCACCGCGTTTGTCCTGCTATTGGGTGCGCTGCAGGACCGCTCGCCTCGGCCACAGCCGGGCCAGGGCCGAATCGAGCTGTCCCTGGAGGGTTGCCTGCAGCCGCTCCTGCCGGGGGACGGGCCCGGTCAGGCTGCCGCGTCGGCCGCGTCGGCCGCGTCGGCCGCGTCGGCCGCGTCGGTGGCGGCGGCGGTGGCCACCGCGGCCAGCCGCACCGTCGTCGTGGACGGCTGCCGGGTGCTGCCCTCCCCCCTGCTGCCCTCCCCCCTGCTGGCCTCCCCCCTGCTGGCCTCCGCCCGGACCGGGGGGTCAGGTCGTGGGTGACACGGCCAGCGATGCCGCCGAGCCCGTGCTTTTCGAGGTTGACGGCGCGGTGGCCACCATCACCCTCAACCGCCCCCGGTCCCTCAACATGGTGATCGTGGCCGTGCGCGACGCCTTGATCGAAGCGGTGCTGGCGGCGAGGGATCACCCCGATGTGCGGGCGGTGGTGCTGGCCGCGGCCGGGCGTCATTTCTCCGCCGGCGCCGACTTGAGCGAGTTCGGTTCGGCCGCGTCGGTGTTCGAGGCCCGCCGCATCCGCTGGGATCGCGATCCCTGGGGGCCGCTGTGGTCCCTCCCCCACCCGGTGGTGGTCGCCCTGCATGGTTACGCCCTGGCCGCCGGGCTGGAAATGGCCCTACTTGGCGACATCCGCCTGGCCGCGGCGGACACCGTGGTTGGTCTGCCCGAGACCCGCCTCGGCATGCTGCCAGCCGCTGGGGGCACCCAAAGCCTCACCAAAGCGGTGGGCCCGGTAGCGGCCTTGCCCATCGTGTTGAGCGCAGAGAACCTCCCCGCCGAAGAAGCGTTGCGCCGTCACATCGTGCACCGGGTGGTACCCAACCGCGCCGAACAAAGCCCTAGCGAGGCCGTCGACGCCGCCTCCCAACAGATCGCCCGGCGGTGGGCCAGCCTCGACCCGGCCGTGTTGCGGGCGGCCAAACGGGCCCTGCGGGGGGCGGTGGAGCTGACCCTGGACCACGGCCTGGCGCTGGAAAAGCGTCTGGTCGCCGGCCGTGGGTAACGTGACCCAGCCACGGTGGGGACCGCTCCCAGGCACTCACCGAGCAATCACCGGCTGACCACGCCGCAGCCCCTGACCCGCGAATCAGAAAGCATCGAGAGCCACCGATATTCGTGAGTCTGTGGCATCGGTCTCAGGCTGGTTAACGTCGCGGGGGTGAACGTCGCCATGCTGCTCGACCTGCCGTCCATGATCTGCTTCGACCAGACGGCGGTGATCGACGTCGACGGGACCGAGGTGTCCTACGGCGAACTGCGCGCCAACGTGTCCCAAACCGCGGGGCTACTGTCCAGCTTGGGCATCGCCGTCGGGGACCGGGTGGGGATCATGTCCACCAACCGGGTCGGCTTCTTGGAAGTGTTGTTCGCGGCGGCCGCCCTGGGCGCCACCGTCGTGCCCATGAACTACCGGGCCGGCAAGGACGAAGCCGCCCACCTGCTGGCCGACTCCGGTACCAAGGTGCTGGTCATCGAATCGCGCTACCAAGACCTGGTCGACACGGTACGCCCCGCCACCTTGGAGCACGTGCTGAGCTTCGACGGGGACTACCCCGCCCGCCGAGACGCCGCTGAGCCTAACGAGCTGGTCGAAGACGTCGAAGACGACGCCCTGGCCACCCTGCTGTACACCTCTGGCACCACCTCCATGCCCAAGGGGGTGATGCTCAAGCACGGCGCCATCACCGGCTACGTGATGGGCACCAACGAATGCGCAGACGGCGAGGAGCACGGCCGCATGCTGTTGGCCGCTCCGCTCTATCACGTGGCCGGTCTCACCTCCACCCTCATCGCCCTCTACGCCGGGCGGGTGGTGGTCATGTTGGCCCAGTTCGACGGGGCCGACTGGCTGAGCGCGGTCGGCCGCCACGGCGTGACCCACGCCTTCTTGGTGCCGACCATGCTGGCTCGCCTGCTCGACGACCCCGCCTTGGCCAGCGCCGATCTGTCCAGTCTGGCGGGGATCACCTACGGCGCCGCCCCCATGCCGCCCTCGGTGATCCGCAGGGCCATTGATACCTTCCCGCGCGACGTCGCCTTCTCCCAGGCCTACGGCCAGACCGAGACCACCGCCACCGTGTCGGTGCTGGACCCCGACGACCATCGCATTTGGGAGGGCAGCGCCGAGGAGCAGCAGGCCAAACTGCGGCGGTTGCGTTCGGTGGGCAAGGTCCTCGACGACGTCGAGGTGCAAATCTGCGACGCCGAGGGCAACACGTTGGAGGCCAACACCCCAGGCGAGGTGTGGCTGCGCACCTTCCGGGCCATGGACGGCTACTGGGGCAACCCCGAAAAGACCAGGGTAACGGTGGACAACTCGGGCTGGGTCCACACGGGCGACCTGGGCTATCTCGACGATCTGGGCTACCTGTTCCTGTCGGGCCGCTCGGGCGACATGATCATCCGGGGCGGAGAGAACATCGCCCCCGAGGAGGTCGAGGCCGTCCTCTACGATCACCCCGACGTGATCGAAGCGGCCGTGATCGGGATTCCCGACGACATCTGGGGCGAGCGGGTGGTAGCCGCCGTCGTGCTCCGCCAAGGCGCCCACACCGAAAGCATCGCCGCCCACGCCAGGGAGCACCTGGCCAGCTTCAAACGGCCAGAGGAGATCCTGCTGTTCGAGGAGCTGCCCCGCACGTCCACCGGCAAGCTGGTCCGGCGCAACCTGTTGCCCCTGGTGGAAGAACGCCTGGTCTGAGCACGGTGGCGGGCGAAGCCAGCTTCGTCCTGCGCGGGTCGTGCCGACCCGACGCCGGGAGTGCGATCACGTCGGGTGTCACCGTGGTCGACGGACGCATCACGGCGCTTCACGCCGGTCCGGGTGCCGGTGGCGGGCCCGACCTGCCCGGGGCCATCGAGCTGCCGGCGGGGGCGGTTGTCCTTCCCGCCTTCGCCGACCACCATCTGCACCTGCTGTCCCTCGCCGCCAGCCGTCGTTCGGTCGATGTATCCGGGGCCCGGTCCCTGCCCGAGGTGTTCGACCTCCTGCGCCGTGGGACGGCGACAGCGGCCGGCGCGGCCGGGCGGGGGGCCGCCGGGGCATGGGTGCGGGCCTGGGGAATCGACGAGACCGACCTGGCCGAGGCCCGCCTGCCCACCCTCGATGAACTCGACGCGGTAGCCGGCCCCTGCCGCCTGGTGCTGCACCACCGCACCGGCCATGTGCGGCTCGCCAGCCGGGCTGCGTTGCTGGCCGGTCCCGAGACCATGCCGGCGCTGCCCGCCGACGAACTGGCCGAGGCGGTGGGCCAGCTCGGCGCTGAGCTGGCCGCAGTCGGCCTGGTCACGCTGACCGACGCCACCCACACCAACGACGCCGCCGCGTTGGACCTGCTGGGGGACCTCCAGGCCGCCGGGGTTCTCCCCCAGCGGCTGGTGGCCATGGTCGGGGTCCACCGGTTGGCGGGGCTGCGATTCGGCGAAACCCACGGCTCCCTGCGCGTCGGCCCGGCCAAGATCATGCCGCCCGACCGGGATCTCGGGCAGGTCCGTACTCTGGTCGCGGCGGCCCGCAGGGTCGGGTTCCCGGTGGCCGTGCACGCCGTTGATGTCGACGAAGTGCAAGCCAGTCTCGACGCGGGGCTTGGCCACCAGGATCGCATCGAACACTTGGGCCTGTGCCTGCCCGAACAGCTCGAAGCGCTGGTCAGAGCCGGGATCAGCGTGGTCACCCAGCCCAGCTTCGTGACCAGGCGGCGGGCCAAGTACGAAAAGCAGCTCACCGAGGTGGAGCGAGCCTGGTTGTACCGATTGGGCTCGCTGCTGGCCGCCGGGGTAGTCGTGCTCGGCTCCTCCGACGCCCCCGTGGTCCCCGCCCACCCCCTCGAGCAGGTGGCCTCGGCGGTCACGCGTGCCATCACCCCTTCGGAACGAATCGATGTCGAATCGGCGCTACGCCTGATAACCACACCACTCCAGGTGGGGGCTCCGGCCGATCTGGTGGTACTGGGGGCCGATCCGCTGACGGTACCGCCCGGCCAGCTGGCCACCATCGCAGTGCTGGCCACCTGGCGTGACGGCAAGCTGTTGCATGCCACCCCCGGCGCCTGGCCTCCGGCCCCGACCCCGACCCCGCTGAGCCAGCCATGATCCGGGCCCAGCCGTGATCCGGGGGCATTTGGGCGTCGCCACAGCACTGGTCGACGGGGGTGTTCCAGAGGGGCCGACCGCGTCAGCGATGGTTGTCGAGGATGGCGAGCACCTCATCGCCGTAGCGTTCGAGCTTGGCCGGGCCGATGCCATGGCAGCGGGCCAACTCGGCCAGGGTGCTCGGTCGGCGCCTGGCGATGTCTTCGATGGCCTTGTCGGGCAGGACCACGTAGGCGGGGATGGCGTCTTGTTGGGCCCGCTCCCGCCGCCACACCTTGAGACCCTCGACGCTGGGCTGGTGGGCGTCGAGCCCCGCCGCGCCAGCCCCGACGGAGGCCGAGGCCAGGGCGGGCCGGGTGGAGCGGCGGGTGGCCCCCTGACCGGACCCAACCTGATCCCCGGACCCTGCCCCGGACCCTGCCCCTGCCGCTGCCGGCTCCGGAAGGGGTGCCCCGGGGGCATCCAGCTCGGCCAGGAACGGGCTGGGGGCGGCGAGGTCCGCCACCACCACCGTGCGCCGCGACGAGCGGGTCAGGGCCACGTGGAAGATGCGTCGCTCCTCCTCCAGATCCACGGCCAACCGGTGCGGCAGCAGACCGGCGGAGGCGTCATGGACGATGACGTAGGGCCATTCCCTGCCCTTGACCCGGTGCACGGTGGCTAGCTGCACCCCGTCGGGACGGGCGGACCGACCACTGTCGGTCAGCTGGCGACGCAACCACGGCCCGAAACCGGCCGGGTCCGGATGGAGATGGGCCACCGCTTCCAAAGCGGCCAGATCGTCGCCGTGGGCGGAGCGGTCCACCGTTCCCCGGGAACGATCCAGGGTTTCCATGGCCGCCCCCAGGCCAATCCGATCCGCCACCGCCCTCAGCACCGCGGCGGTGTCGGCCCCTTGACGCACCAGGGAGACCAGCAGCTCCACGTCCGCGGCGAAGGCCTCCACCTTGTCTTGGTCCCGAGCCGCGGACAGGCGCGACCCCAAGCGCCGCAGACCCTCGACGCTGCGTTGCTCGTCCATCCATTCCAACAACTTGGGTGAGAGCGCCCGCGGTGGTCGACGGGCCGCGTCGGCCACCAAACCGGCGGGCAGCGCGGTGGAACCATCCCGGCCGGCCGCCGCCAGCGCCACCCAGGCCAGCGCCGCTCGCACCCCCGAACGGGACAGCAGTTGGCTATCGACGGGGGCGGTGGTGGGAATACCGGCTGCCGCCAAGCGCAGCTGCACAGCCAACAAGGTGACGTTTACCCTGGTCAGCACGGCAATCTCGGCCGGGGCAGCGCCGGCTCCGACCAGCTCGGCGACGGTTTCGCAGGTGGTTCCGGCTATGTCGGGGACTCGCCGCACGACCAGGTCGTCGTCCCCGGCCAGGCGCCCAGGGGCGGCGACGATGGCCTTCGCCACCCGCAGACGGTTGCGGGTCAACAGGTTGGAGGCGGCCGTCACCACCCCGGGGGCGCAGCGGTAGTTGATGGTGAGGGGATGGTCCCCCGCTCCTGGGAACCAGCGATCGAATCGCACCAGCCAGTCCGGGGAGGCCCCGACATAGCCGTAGATGGTCTGGTCGTCGTCGCCGACCCCGAAGCAGTCGTAGGTGGGGGCGCTGAGCAGGCGGACAAGGAGCAGGTGGGCGGGGGCGAGGTCCTGGAACTCATCGACCAACAACACCCGACAGGCAGCCTGGGCGGCGCGCCGCGCCAGGGGGTCCACCAGCAGCCGCTCGATGGCCCCCGCGATCTGCTCGTCGTAGTCGAGTGCTCCCCGACGGGCCAGCTCGGCCCGGTAGCGGGGCAGCACCTCGGCGAAGCCGTCGACGTCGCCCCCGAAGCTCTGCTCCACCTCGGCTGGATGGCGCAGACCCAGGCGCACCGCCGACAACGCCTCCAACCAGGGGGCGGCAGGGTCGGTGCCGGCCCTGCGGGGAAAGCGGACCAGGCCCTCGAGGATCCGACGAACCTCGGTTTCATCGATGGTGGCCAACCGTCGAGCATCGGGGCGGGTCAGAAAGGGGGCGGTGCCGTTGATGATGGCCAACCCCAAGCTGTTGAGGGTGCGCACGTGCAGCCCCGGAAGATCCGCGGTGCGTTCCCGGATCTCCTCGGCCGCCCGCACGTTGAAGGCAACCAAGGTGACCAGGTCAGCGGGGAGCTGCCAGCCCCCC
>JANPEN010000373.1:0-2814 GCA_031422955.1 Acidimicrobiia bacterium | reverse complement strand
CCCGCTGATGATTTCCCCCGGTCCAGCGATCTGGAAGCCGAACCCCTGGCCGTAGAGGCCCGTTCCCTGGCCCAGGCCCTTCGCCAGGTGGTGCCAGCCGCATCTTCCGATGATTCTCGCCCGATCCTGACCGGGGTGCTGGTAGCTGCGGAGGCCGGGGGACTGCGTCTGGTGGCGACTGATTCTTACCGGCTGGCGGTGCGGGACCTGGCCGACGCGTCCATCCTGGCCGAGGGTCAAAGTGTGCTCTTGCCGTCCCGAGCGCTGGCCGAGTTGACCCGGCTGCTGGCAGGGGCGGACACGGTGCAGCTTCGCCTCGGGGCAAGGGAAGCGTCCTTCGAGGCGGGCCGTAGCCGGTTGACCACCCGGCTCATCGAGGGCGAGTTTCCCAACTACCGGAACCTCATCCCCCGCAATCACCCCAACCGGTTGACCGTCAACCGGGAGCTGCTGCTGGACGCGGTCCGTAGGGTCCGGCTGTTGGCCCGGGAGTCGACCCCCATTCGTCTGGCCCAGAACACCGAAGGTTTGGAGCTGCTGGCCATTACCCAAGACGTCGGTCAGGCGCACGAGTTCGTCGATGCCACCTACGAGGGGACCGAACTGACGGTGGCCTTCAACCCCGAGTATCTCATCGCCGGCCTGGACGCCACCAACGCCGATGAGGTGGTGCTGGAGAGCCTCGACGCTCGTAACCCCGCGGTCCTTCGCGGGGTTGGCAACGAGGACTTCTTCTACCTGCTCATGCCCGTGCGGGTCTCCTGAAGGCGTTAACCGCGAGCGGCATGGGCCTTCGTAGTAGCTCGGAGTTTAGGAGCGCTCAGTATGCGCCTTGACCGGCTTCACCTCCGGCATTTCCGCAGCTACGACCAGGCCGAGGTCGACTTCTCGCCTGGGCTTACCGCCCTGGTCGGTGCCAACGGGCAGGGTAAGACCAACGTGCTGGAGGCCATCGCTTACTTGGCCGGCTTCCGAAGCTTCCGGGCCTCCAGCACCGAGGTAATGGTCCGAGAGGGTGAGGTCTCCGCCCAGCTTCGGGCCGAGGGGGTGCGGTGGGAGCACGCCCAGGCCGGAGATGAAGGTCGGCAGGTACTGATTGAGGCGGAGATCAACCGTACCGGCCGCAACCGGGTGCAACTCAACCGTCAGGTCCTGCAACGACCTGGCCAGGCGATGGGTGTGCTACGGGTGACCCTGTTCACCCCCGACGATCTGGCCACGGTCAAGGACGGTCCGCAACGGCGTCGAGACCTGCTCGACGACCTGGCCGTGGCCTTGGAGCCTCGGATGGAAACCACGTTGAGCACCGTGGAACGAGTGCTGCGCCAACGCAACGCGTTGCTGCGTCAGAGCGGAGGTCGCTTGGATGCCAGCGCCGCCCTAACACTGGAGGTATGGGACGCCAAGCTGACTCCGGTGGCGGAGTTGCTGATGGCCAAGCGAGCCGAGCTGGTTCAGGAGCTGGGGCCGCAGGTGCGCTGCGCCTACCAGCAGCTTTGCGGTGAACCGGTCGAGGCCGCTTTGTCCTATCGGCCTTCGGCGGCCCCAGGGCAGATGGCCGAAGCACTGGCTCGGGCGCGGATCGAGGATCTCCGTCGAGGTTCCACCACGGTCGGGCCCCACCGCGACGAACTGGATCTGATGCTGCGTGGGATGCCGGTTCGCTCGCACGGCTCTCAAGGCGAACAGCGCGGTTTTGCGCTTGCCCTGAAGCTGGCTGGCCACCGGTTGGTGACCAATCGGGTGGGTCATCCTCCGCTGCTGTTGCTCGACGATGTTTTCTCCGAGCTCGATCCTCGGCGGTGCGATGCCCTCATTGCTCATCTGCCTGCCGGCCAGACCGTGCTCACTTCCGCGGACCGGCTACCCCGCACCGCTCAGGCCGACATCGTTCATCAGGTGCTCGATGGGCGCGTGGTGAGGCAGGGGTCATGAGCGAAGATCCCCATGGCGATCGGCCGTTCCGATGGGCGCACCGCGTCCCTCGCCGGGCCAGCGACCATGTGGAGCGTGACCAGGCCGAGCGTTTCAGCGATCCTCCCGAGCCGGTGGCAGCATCGCTGGACCGTCTCGTTCGCCAGCTCGGCTGGGGGCCCAAGGCAGCCGCGGTGGGCGTGATCGCGGATTGGGAGCGGATCGTGGGGCCCTCCATCGCCGCCAATGCCCGGGCGGTGGCCAGCGAGGGCACGACGTTAGTGATCGCCGTGGAGGACCCGGCCTGGGCAACACAGCTGCGGTGGATGGAAGCGGAGATCCTGGGACGATTGGCAGAAGAACTCGGAGCCCGTTTCGAGCGTTTGACCATCCGGGTTCGACCCCGCTGAGGCCTACGACTCGCTTGACCCGCGGCCAGCTCGACCTAGTGCGGTTCACGGTGGCCGTCGCCGCGCCAGGAGGGCCCCCTGTGGGTCCGCTATGGGGTCCGCTACAACCGCCGTGAGCAGCGACGCTTGCACCGGTTCGCGACCATTGCGCTGGTAACATGTCCAGTGGCAGAAAAACGTCCATTTGGGGTTCGAAGCACCCTCGCTCAGCGTCACGTGGCCTGCTCACCGGGTCTGCCCGGCCTCAGGAGCGGGGTCGTTTCGACCATGTAGCCGCTCGGGCCCACGCCGCAGAGCAGAAGTACGAAAGCGAAGTAGTACGAGGCTCGCGCCTCGCCAAGTCAGCTTGCCCGCCTTCATGGTGGGTGCGCCGGCGCCACGATCAGCCATAAGACGATCAGAACCAAGAGGGCCGCTTGACCTACGACGCGGGAGACATCCAGGTTCTCGAGGGACTCGAAGCGGTCCGTAAACGTCCGGGTATGTACAT
>JANPEN010000372.1:0-8679 GCA_031422955.1 Acidimicrobiia bacterium | reverse complement strand
GTCGCGCCAATCAGCCTCCGAAGATGTTGCCGCAACGGGCAGTGGGGGGCGAGTTCAAGCAAGGCAAGACCGAACTCGGGCTCGGAAGTGGCCCGGGACAGCAGGCTCAACAGGCCAAGCACGACCCTCCCGGCGGGATCGTCCTCCGCCTCGCGCACGCCCTGGGCGCCCAGTTGGATGTCGCTGAGCAGCTCCCCGACTAACGCCTCGATCAGGTCATCCTTGGTTGGAAAGTGATTGTAGAAGGTACCCGCCGCCACCCCCGCTCGGGCGGCGACGTCGCCCACGGTCGCAGCCAGCACCCCTCGCTCGGCCACCACCAAGAGCCCGGCGCGCAACAATCGACGCCTCGTCTGGGCTCGCTTGTGCGGGTACCCGCCGGTTCGGTGCTCCATCAACTATGTCTACCAACGATTTCTCAACTTTCCATCATCGCTATTGACGATGCTCTCAAATTTGCCTAGCCTCCCATCGCTGGAACCGATGAGCGGATGGCATGACATCTGTTGTGCCGAGAGGATGTCGTATGGCAACGCAGACCACTACCGGAGCCGACAAGGCCGGCCGCAACGGGCAGAAAGGCCGGAGCGAGACAGCCGGGCAAAGCGGCCAGGAGCTGGTTGAAGCGGCCCTTGAGGCGCTGACCGACGCCTCACCATTTTCCATGATCAACCCAACCCACACCGCAGCAGCAGCCCGTCGGCTGAGCCGCGCCGCCCTCAGCCACTCGCCCAAGGTGGCCAAGAATACAATCGGACTGGCAAACGAGCTCGCCCGCATCGGGCTGGGTAGGTCCGAGGTGTCCTTCGCCAGTGACAAGCGTTTCGCCGATGAGACGTGGACCACCAGCCCGCTCTACAAGCGGATGGCCCAGAGCTACCTGGCCTGGAACAGCTCGGTGCATCACCTCATCGATGAGCTCGACCTCGACGCCAAAGCGACCTTGCGTTCCCATTTCGTTGCCTCCCTGCTCACCGAAACCGTCGCCCCCACCAACACCCTGGCCGGCAACCCCGCCGCCATGAAAGAAGCCGTGCGCACCCGCGGCGCCAGCCTCAGGGCCGGCGCCCGTCATTGGTGGCACGACGTGCGCACCAACGGCGCCATGCCCTCCATGGTGGACACCCGCCCCTTCAGCATCGGTCCCAACGACGACGAGGGGCCCGATGCCCGCACCGCCCTGGCCGCTACTCCGGGCTCGGTGGTGTTCCGCAACGATGTCCTCGAGCTGATCCGCTACCAGCCCACCACAGCCAAGGTGCACGAACGGGCCGTGCTCATCGTGCCGCCCCAGATCAACAAGTACTACGTACTCGACCTCGCCCCCGGCCGCAGTCTGGCCGAAGCTGCGGTGGCCGAGGGCCAGCAGGTGTTCATGGTTTCCTGGCGCAATCCCACCGAGCAGCAGCGCGACTGGGACCTTGACACCTACTGCGGTGCGCTGCTCGAAGCTATTGACGCCACCCTCGACCTCACTGGCCAACCCGACCTGAACATGGTCGGCGTGTGCGCCGGGGGAATCACCACCGCCTCGCTGCTGGGCCACCTCGCCGCCCTCGGCGACCGTCGCATCAACGCGGTGACTTTCCTGGTGACGGTGTTGGACTGGGATGTGCCCTCGACCATGGGCACCTTCACCTCCGCCCCTGCGGTGGCCGCAGCCATGCGCCAGTCTCGCTCCAAAGGCATCCTTCCCGGTAAGGACCTCAACCGCCTGTTCGCCTGGATGCGCCCGAATGATCTGGTATGGAACTATGTGGTCAACAACTACTTGATGGGCAAGAACCCGCCGGCGTTCGACATTCTCACCTGGAACAACGATGCCACTAACCTACCGGCCGGTCTGCATTGCGATTTCCTTTCCATTGCCGCCAACAATGGGCTGGCCAAACCGGGCGAGGTGGAGGTGCGGGGCGAGAAGGTAGACCTTGCTGCTATCACCTGTGACGCGTACGTCGTGGGTGGGCTCACCGACCACATCACCCCGTGGGAAGGCTGCTACAGCACCGTAAACCTACTTGGTGGTGCCACCGAGTTCGTGCTGGTCGGTTCCGGTCACATCCAGACGTTGGTCTGCCCACGCGACAACCCCAAAGCGAAGTACTTCACCAACTCCAACCGGGCCGAAACGGCGGAGCAATGGAAGGCGGAGGCAACCCAGCGCCAAGGCTCCTGGTGGGGACACTGGCTGGAGTGGATGGCCCCCCGAGCCGGCCAGTTGATCAACCCGCCGAAGCGGCTCGGCAACCGCAACCACCCCGCTCGCGAGGCCGCCCCCGGCCAGTACGTGCTGGCCTGAGCCCGGGCTACGCCGCTTTGCCGTCCACCAGGGTGCGTGCTCGTTCACGAATACTTCAATGTGCTGATGTGGATGGGTCACTGCACCTTGCAGCCCCTGGGTGAGGGGACGGCGAGGGCGGCCGCGACCCGGCGGCGGGCGCCGAGAACAGGGCTCACGTCGAGACCAGGTCGGCGCGGCCGTCGCTGCGGGGCGGGCCGCTGAGCTCACGGATGACCCAGACAAGGACGGCGATGAACGCCAGCTGGGACCGGTGGGGACCACGCCGGCGGCGCTCACGCAGGCGGAGTCGATGTTGTATGAGGTGGTGCCACCGAAGCGCTCCGACACGTTGCCGGCGACGAAGTCCCCGCCGCCGTACCGAAGCGGGCCCGCCGGTCCCTGGAGCGCACGCCCGGCACGACCACTTGGGCGGGAGCCACCGGTAACCTCGCCCTGTGATCCGTAGAGGGATGGCCGCCAAGCCAGACAAGGAGCCAACCCGACTCCGGCGCCCAAGCCCATTGGTCGGTCCGCACCGGCGCAGAAACCGCGCGACCCTGTCGCTCCGTTGCCTGCTGACCCTCGTGGTTTTGCAGTCGCTGGTCGGATGTCGCGGCACCGAGGAGCCCGCAGCCAAACTCCCCGGCCCCGCCCAATCACCCGTCACCGAAGCTGGAACCGAACTCGACCGCTATCTCAGCGCCGTCGCCGCCCAGCCAACCATTGAGGTCTTCGACCAGCCCGATGCTGCATCCCCCCGCCTGCGCCTGTCCCATCCCAACCCCGAGGGCGCACCGTTGGTCTTCGCCGTCATGGACGGGGAGATCCGCGGGGGGCACCAGGGTTGGCTGCGGGTAGCACTACCAGTAGAACCCAACGGCTCCAGTGGATGGATCCGCGGCGACGACGTCGTGCTGTCTCGTCACTCCTTCCGGGTCGAGATCCGCTTGGCCCAGCGCGAGCTCCGGGTTTTCGATGGCGACACGGTGATCCAGCTCGAACCCATCGGGCTGGGCCGCACGCCCACCGCCACCCCCGGCGGCCCCTTCTATGTCTACGAACTGCTGACACCCACCGACCCCGAGGGCCCCCACGGGCCCTACGCATTCGGTCTGTCGGGCTTTTCCGAGGCGACCGCGACGACGAGAGGCGAAGCGGCCCGGTTGTTCATCCACGGCACCAAGGACCCACGCGCCCTCGGGACGGACACCACCAGCGGCTGCATCCGTCTCACCAACGACGCCGTCCAACAGCTGGCCCATTCCATACCATTAGGTACGCCCGTAACCTTATTGGGCTGAATGCTGGTTCAGCCAAACGAGGTCGAGTCGAGCCACTCGGCAACCCGGCCACACAGCTGCGCGTCCTGGCGGTCCAACTGGTGGCCCGCCCCCGGGATGAACTGCTGGGTAACTGAGCCAGCCACTAACGCGGTGGCGGCGGACAGCTCCTCGGGGGTGGCGAAGTTGTCCTTGCTCCCGGAGATGAACAGGCAGGGAACCGCGACGCGGGGTAGATGGGCAATGCGCAGCTTGTCGGGCTTTCCCGGCGGATGCAGCGGATAGCTCAACAAAACCAGGCCGGCCGCATCCAAGCCCTCGGCCACCGCCATCGAGCACATCCGACCCCCCATGGAGCGCCCGATCAATAGCACCTCGGCTGGACATACCGCGTGGTCTTGGCCCAGTTGGTGCACCGCCTTTACGATGTGGGCAATCAACACTGGAGCTCGGTCGGGAAAGGGCCGTCCCGCTAGGCGATAAGGAAAATCCAGCCGAACACACGGCAGAGGGGCCAACGAAGCCTCCAAGGCGAGCAGGGTGTGGTGGTCTCGGTCACCGCCCGCTCCCGGGGTGAGCAGCACCGCCGCCGGCCTCATGAGCCCAACAAGATACGGCGAGCCTCACCCAGCTCGGCGATTCGTTCGGCGGCGTAGCCCTCGTCGCCACCATGGTCGGGGTGAGCCAGGCGTAAGGCGTCCCGGAAACGCTTGCGAATCTCTCGATTGGGCGGGTCCTCCCCTACGGTGAAACCGAGTATCTCCAACGCCCAGGCAATGGGGTCGCTGCCCAGGGTTTTCCAATTGCGCGGGGTCCCTCCACCGCCGTTCACATGGGCGACGAAGCTGGCATCCAGGCCGGCCTGCCAACGCAGCGCCTTGCGCAACGCGGCGAACACCGGGCCGCGCACCGCCGCTGGCAAATTCGCCGCCGCATAGAGCGCTCCCAAGGTGTGGACCACGGACGATCCAGCACCAGAGGACAACACGAAGCGGGGTCCATCTTCGTCGGCTTCGAGGCGGTGGTGGGACTTGAGCAGTCCCACCCGATCCGTCTGCAGCCGATGGCGGACCCGAGGTTGAACGATGCGCAGGCCGGCCTCCAGCTGCTGCATGAGCAGCTCGCACTCGGCCCGGTCCTCCTCGCTCAAGCCCGGCCCGAAATGGGCCACGATTCCCGCCAACAGAAGCCCGCCCGGACCCGGAGCGGGCTGGCATGGCAGGTACTGCAGACCGAGAGCCAAGCGCCGGGTCGGTGCGATGGGACGCGAGTGGTGCAACTCGAAGTCAGCCAGCCCAAACCCCACCGTGTTCATCGACCCACCGTGTTCATCGGCCCACCGTGTTCACAGAATCCGCTTGAGCCGATCCCGTAGCCGCCCGGCCATCGCGACGATGGCTTCGTCGCCCTCCAACAGCTCCTCGTCTTGCTCGAGGTCGTCCTCGGCGGTCATCGCATTCTCAGAACCGCCCATCTCGCCGTCCGACCCATCATCGGCGGCGGCATCATCGGTAGCGGCATCATCGGTAGCGGCATCATCGTTGAGGGCGGGAGCACCGGCATCGTCGGCGTCAGCGTCGGCGTCAGCTTCAATGAGGCTGCGCAGCTCCCTGGCGTCGACCACCAGCTCCTCCCAGCCATCCGGATCCATACCGTATGGTATTGCAAGCTCCTCGACCTCGAGGATGCAGCGGTGGGCGGCGAGCACTGCATCCGTGTCATCGACATTGCCGGTGAGGCGGTCCGAGGCCACGAACAAGGTGGTGAGCAAGGCCGAGAGCGCCTCCCCGTCGAGCTCAACGCCCGCATTGGGCCCTCGTAGATCAAGTCGTTCGAACAGCTCATCGACTCGTTGCTCATCAGATTCGTAGACCAACAGCTCGTCCTCATCGGTCCACTCGAACAGCAGCTCGGCATCCTCCAGAGCTCCCCGCAACAGCTCGAGCTCGTAATCGGGCCAGCCGGCGAGGTCGTAGGCGGTCCGATCGGCATCGGCGTCGAGGCGGGGCTCGCACGCAAGCACGACGTCGTCGAGCAAGGCGGCCGCTTCGTCGCGCTCGGCGGCATCGACAACCAGGCTGGCCCCTTCCCAGCTGTGGGCCATCCCGTCTTCCTCCAGCAGGGCTTTGGTCATGGTTAACGCCTCGTCGGGCCAGCCGGCCAGATCGAACACCCGCTCGGAGCCACGAGGGGCCCACCAGTAGACGAGCTGCGCCGGGCGGGCGGCCCCCTCGGACGGGCCAGCCCCTTGAGACGGATCAGACATTCCCCCGTTCTAGTCGCCACCGCTGCGCCGGTGAACATCGAGGCTGGTCACAGCGCCACCGCCCGTGACAGCCAACGACCTGACCCCTCACCGGGCTCCTACGCCACCAGGTTCACGGGCAAAGCCGGCAGTGGCCGATATTCTGCCCAGCATGAGCGCCCCACAACATGCCCGCCAGGTCCCCGATCGCAACCTGGCCATGGAGTTGGTCCGCGTCACCGAGGCAGCGGCCATGGCCGCTACCCGTTGGATGGGCCGCGGCGACAAGAACGGGGCCGATGGCGCCGCCGTGGCCGCCATGCGAGAAGTTCTTTCCAGCGTGGCCATGGACGGCATCATCGTCATTGGCGAGGGCGAAAAGGACGAGGCGCCCATGCTTTACAACGGCGAACGGGTCGGCAACGGAGACGCCCCGCTGGTCGACGTGGCGGTGGACCCCATTGATGGCACCACGCTCACCGCGCTGGGGCGAGGCAATGCCCTAGCGGTGATCGCGGTGGCCGAGAAGGACACCATGTTCGACCCCGGCCCGTGCGTGTACATGGAAAAGATCGCGGTCGGACCAGAAGGCGCCGGTGCCATCGACATCAGCGCCAGCCCCTCGGCCAACCTGCGCTGGCTGGCCAAGGCCACCGGCCGCGACGTGCGCGATCTCACCGCCGTCATCCTCGACCGGGACCGTCACGCCGAGCTGATACGGGAGGTCCGCAACACCGGCGCCCGCATCCGCCTCATTCCTGACGGCGACGTGGCCGGGGCCATTTCCACCGCCTGGCCGGATTCGGGAGCCGACATCCTTTTCGGGATCGGAGGCACCCCCGAAGGCGTCATCGCCGCCGCCGCCCTCAAGTGCATGGGAGGCGAGATCCAAGCCAGGCTGTGGCCCCGCGACGACGTCGAACGCCAGGCCGCCCTCGACGCCGGTTACGACCTCAACCGCATCCTCACCGCCGACGATCTCATCGCCACCGACAACTGCTTCTTCGCCGCCACCGGGATCACCGACGGCGAGCTCATGAAGGGGGTGCACTTCACCCGCAACGGTTGCACCACCGAATCGCTGGTGATGCGCTCACGCTCGGGCACGGTGCGCCTCATTCAGGCCCACCACCGTTTGGACAAGATCAACTCCTTCAACTCCTGAGCGGCGAGGTCGGCCCGGGTCCCAGCCGCAGGCCGTGTTGCTGAGGGCTACGGTGGCTCCTCGGTGAACCAGCTCAACCCCCCTGACCAGCCCAACGGGCCCAGCTTCCGGCCTAGCTGGCATGCTCGGTCGGGTCGGCTCACCGCCCGCAAGCGCTGGGCACTGGAGGAATTGTCCCAGCGCTACGAGGTGGCAGGGCAGCGCCGCGGTCCAATGGAGCACGCCCCGATTGCGTTCGAGATCGGGGCCGGCACCGGCGAAGCGGCCTTGGCCCTGGCCCGCCAGAGGCCCCACTGGCTGGTGGTTGCCACCGAGGTGCACCTGGCCAGCCTGGCTTCGTTGCTACTGGGGGTTCAGGCGGCCGGGCTGGACAACGTGGCAGTGGCCGGCACCGACGGAAGGGCGGTGCTGGCCGAACTCGCCAGCCGGCGCCGAGTCGAGCTGGTCCGCATTCTGTTTCCTGACCCGTGGCCCAAGCGCCGCCACCACGGCCGACGCCTGGTCGAACCGGGCCTGCTCGACCTGCTGGCCGCCGCCCTCACCCCTGGCCCACCGCACCCAGAGGCATACCCGGCCGCCACCGGGGCCGGGGGCACGGTGGAGTTGGCCACCGACGACAATAGTTACTCCGGGGTCATCGCCCGCCTTTTCGCCGCCGACCACCGGTTCGTGGCCACGGCAGCGGGCCCGGCACGGGATTCCACCTACTACGAAGCCCGGGCCAGGGAGGCTGGTCGACCGGTGACGAACTTCGCTTTCCGCTACCTACCCCAACCCCGGGATTGGCTCAGAACGCCGGCGCCCGACCCCTGCCCCTCGCCCGCCATGTGCAGTCAGGAACATCCTCGATGAAGTCAGACACGTCCATGAAGATCAAGAGCTTCCGTATCGCTCCGGATCAAGCCGTTGATCTCGCCGCCTGGTCACCGCGCAGCATTGAGGGCTTCGCAGGGGACAAGGCGGCCGCCGCAGCCGAAACTCAACGGCTCGTGACCCGCCTCGCCCAGTTGCAGGACGTGCTTTTCGCCCAGGCCGAACATCGCCTACTGGTCGTCTTGCAGGCCCCCGACGCGGGCGGCAAAGACGGCACCATCCGCGCCATTCTGACCGGGGTGAACCCCCAGGGCACCGACGTGGTCAACTTCAAGCAGCCCACCGACGCCGAGTTGGCCCATGACTTCCTGTGGCGGGTGCACGCTCACACCCCGGCCAAGGGCGAAATCGTCGTGTTCAACCGAAGCCACTACGAGGATGTGCTGGTGGTCAAGGTGCACCAGCTTGTCCCCGACAAGCAGCTAGAACGGCGCTACGACCACATCAACGCCTTCGAGCAGATGCTGGTGGACGAGGGCACCACCATCATCAAGCTGTTCTTGCATATCTCCCCAGAGGAACAGGCCGCCCGTCTCCAGGAGAGACTGGACGATCCGAGCAAACGCTGGAAGTTCCGCAAGGGCGACCTCGACGAACGAGCCCGGTGGGAGGACTATCGCCAGGCCTACCAGACCATGCTGCAACGCACGTCCACCCCGGCAGCTCCCTGGTATGTCGTCCCCGCCGATCGGAACTGGTTCCGCAACCTGGTCGTGGCGGAGATCCTGGTCCAGACCCTCGAGGGTTTCGAGATGACCTATCCGGAGCCAGACGAGGACCTGGACGGGTTGAAGGTCACCTGACCTTGAAAGCCGGGATGGGCCACCGTGGGTCC
>JANPEN010000371.1:0-4445 GCA_031422955.1 Acidimicrobiia bacterium | reverse complement strand
CTCGCATCCCCACCGCCACCGTGAACAGGGTCATCCGCGACGCCCAGGTCACCCAGCCGGCACCCCACGGCGCCAGGGTGCTCTACGCCACCCAGGGTGCCACCCACCCGCCTACCTTCACGCTGTTCACCAACAAGGATCTGCCGCCCACCTACCTGCGCTTCTTGGAGCGCAGCCTGCGGGAGGGATGCAAGCTCGGTTCGGTCCCCATCAAGGTCAGGGTCCGACGACGAGGCTGAGCGCTGGCCCTGCCGGCCCCGAAACCGGCAGGCACCAAACCGGCCACCGTGAACGTCCGGTGACATCGGTGCGGATCGGGTGTAATTCTCGCGTTTCGCTTCACTTCTCGGGCGTTGAGGTCCCCTGGGTCGTACTATTCGGGTTCCTCCTATGACGCTGCAACTGCTGGCCGCGGCCCTGCTGAGCGCATTGGCCGCGGCAACGTGGGCCCGGTCGGCTCGGATGCGACGACGCATCGCCACCAAGGTGGAACGCGACTACGGCGCCGGGGTAGACGCCGCGGTGCTGTCTCGGGCGACCTGGCACAAGGACGCCGTCACCGCGCTCACGTGGTGCAGCGTCACCGTGGCGTTGCTCGCTAGCGGGGCGTTGGGGTTGGCTGGCCGGGCTAGTTGGCCGTTCCTGGCTGTGGGTGTGCCGGCGGTGGCCAGCCTGGTGCTCGGCCGGGGTTTCACCCGCCAGGCGAGGATCTCCCAGGACCGCTGGCAACTCGAGCGCAAGGCCGAAGAAACCCTCGAGCAAGACGAGTTGGCCCCCAAACGCTGGGCCGAGCGGTTGGCGCCAGAATCGTTGCCCACCCTGGCCGGCTTCGAGATCGGCCGGGTCTACCAGGCCGGTACCGGCATGATGGCGGGAGATTTTTACGACGTCTACCCACTGGGTCCCAACCGTTTGGCGGTGGTCATCGGCGATGTGACCGGCCATGGCATTGAAGCCTCCATCACCGCTTTCCAGGCCAAGTACCTGCTGCGGGTCTTCCTCAACAACTACCGCGACCCCGCCCAAGCACTGGAGGAGCTGAACAAGCAGCTCTCGGCCCACGATCGGGCCGAGGAGTTCATCTCCATGTGCGCCATCGTGTTGGACACCAACTCCCAGACCTTGCGCTACGCGTCGGCTGGTCACCCGGCCATGTGGTTGTGGCACCAACGAGATCTGCAGCCGCTGCGGGCCACCGGACCGCTCATCACCCTCGACCCGAAGGCCGAATACGGCTCCCGCGAGATCGATCTCAACGAGGGCGACCTCGTGGTGCTCTACACCGACGGCCTGGCCGAAGCTCGGGCCGGGGCGGAGCTGTTCGGCGAGGAACGAATCGCCGCCGGCATCCGCCGAGACCCCGGCGCCGCCGTCGACGTGTTGTGCAAAGACCTGCTGGAACAGGCCCGCCAGTTCGCCACCGCCGACATCACTGACGACGTAGCCATTCTGGCCATCCGCCGGGTCTGAGCCAGGCGCCTACCGGGTCCGCCCTGCGCTGAGCCCCGGTAGCAGGCACCAGGTCGTGGCCAGGTGCCAGACTCAAGGGGTGACCGATCTCAGCCAGGCGCCCAGTGAGCATCATCTCTCCAATGCCGCGTCGCTGGCCGCGGCCGCCCAGCGGGCGCTGCAGGGCAACCTCCATCGCGAGGGCGAGAAGCTGACCCGCCAGAACAAGCTGTTCGTGCGCCAACGGCTCGATCTGCTGTTGGACCCCGGCTCCTTCGTGGAAGACAGCCTGCTGGCCAACGCCTCCTCGGTGGATCTTCCCGCCGACGGGGTGGTGACGGGAACGGGCACCATCGATGGGCGCCCAGTGGCGGTGATGGCCAACGACCCCACCGTCAAGGCCGGCTCGTGGGGAGCGCGCACGGTCGAAAAGATCATTCGGGTCACCGAGCTGGCCCTGCGCAACGAGCTGCCCATGTTCTGGCTGGTGGATTCGGCCGGGGCTCGTATCACCGACCAGGTCGACCTGTTTCCGGGGCGGCGGGGTGCCGGACGCATCTTCTACAACGAGGTGCGCCTTTCGGGTCGGGTTCCCCAAATCTGCTGCCTGTTCGGCCCCTCCGCCGCCGGTGGTGCCTACATTCCCGCCTTCTGCGACGTGGTCATCATGGTCGAGGGCAACGCCTCCATGTACCTGGGCTCCCCCCGCATGGCCGAAATGGTCATCGGGGAGGTGGTGTCCTTGGAGGAGATGGGCGGGGCCCGCATGCACGCCTCGGTGTCCGGCTGCGGTGATCTGCTGGCCAGCGACGACGAAGACGCGCTCGACCAGGCCCTGGCCGTGTTCAGCTACCTGCCCTCCTCCTGGCGTGACGAGCCTCCCGTGTACGTGCCGGCCGAACCGGGCCGAGCGCTCGACGCCAGCGTGGTGCCGGCGGAGGAGAGCCGCGGCTACGACATGCACGACGTCATCGACGGCCTGGTCGACGCCGAGAGCTTTCTGGAGATCAAGCCCCTCTTCGCCCCCGAACTCATCGTCGGTTTCGGCCGGTTGGAAGGCCGACCGGTGGGCATCGTGGCCAACAACCCCATGCAGAAAGGCGGGGTGCTGTTCGTGGACTCCGCCGACAAGGCGGCCCGGTTCATCTGGTGGTGTGACGCTTTTAACCTGCCGCTGATCTTCCTGGCCGACGTGCCCGGCTTCATGATCGGCACCGAGGTGGAGCGCCAGGGCATCATCCGCCACGGCGCCAAGATGATCACCGCGGTGTCCGAGGCAACGGTGCCGAAGCTGTCCATCATTGTGCGCAAGTGCTACGGCGCCGGGCTCTACGCCATGTCCGGTCCCGCCTTTGAGCCCGAGGCGACGATTGCCCTGCCCACCGCCAAGATCGCCGTCATGGGCCCTGAAGCGGCTATCAACGCCGTGTACGCCAACCGCATCGCGGCCATGACCGACCCCGTCGAGCGCGAGGCATGGGTGCAGGCCCAGCGGGTGGCCTACGAGGAAGACGTGGACATCTTGCGGTTGGCTTCGGAGCTGGTCATTGACGCCATCGTGGACTTTCCGGACCTGCGGGGCGAGTGCATCCGCCGCCTGGAGCGGGCCAGGGGCAAGGACAGGTCCTTTTCCGATCGCCGCCACGGCGTGCCCCCGGTGTGAGGGCCTGTGCCGTGGTGTGAACCCTGCGAGCGGTTCTTTAACCCCAACAGCCTCAAGGTCGATGGCACCTGCCCGGCCTGCGCCACCAAGTTGGCCGAACCCGAACCGCGGGGCTGGCGCAGCGTGCCGTGGCATTTCTGGCTGTTGCTGGCCGCGCTCGGGCTCTATCTGGGTTGGCGGCTGATCCAGGGGGTGCTGTGGGCCGCCCAGCAGTTCTGACGCGGGGTCAGTTGGGAACCGCGTCGATGAATTTGAGGGCGGCGTCGATGAAGCGGAAATCTTTGACCGTGCCGAAATGATCGGCCTTGCGCAGACCCAGGAAGGTGGCGTTGGGCAGGGCGTCCACCAGCGGGTCGGCGGGGCCGGCGAAGTCTTGGTCGCCCAGCACCACCAGCACCGGGTTGGTCACCGCGGCCAGGCCCTCGACGGTGACGGGCAGGGCCCGTTTGCGTCGTAGCAGGGCAGCCAGAGCGTCACGGTCGATCTCGGGGGAGTCGGCCAGCTGTGAGAAGTAGGCGGCGGTGCGGTCTTCCGGATCGGGCTGGCCGGCCAACCCTTTGGCAATGGCCGCCGCCCGTGCCTCGTCCAGACGGAACAGGTTGGCCCCGACCCCGGCCACCACGATCTTGCGGAACCGGGCCGGGTTCTCTATGGCCAGCGCCAACGTGGTGCGGGCGCCCAGGGAGAAGCCGATGATGTCGCAGGGCTGGTCGGGCAACTGCGCCGCCACCAATGCTTCGAGCTCTTCGTAGGCGGCGGGGTCGTGGGGTTTGGGCGCGTTGCCATGACCGAGCAGGTCGATGGCCAGCACCGTGCGGCCCGATTCCTGGATGAGGTCGATCCAGCCGTTTTCGCCCCAGGTGCGAGCAGCCGAGGTGGCTAGCCCGTGCAGCAGTACCACTGGTGTCGTGTTCATTTCGTGCCCACCTTTGCTGTTGACTTTGCTGTTGCTGTTGCTGTTGCCGTTCGACCGGCGAGATACCGATCTGGCCAGCCGAAGGCCTGGGCGATGTTCACCCCGAAGGGCTTGTCGGTGAGATCGGCCAGCTTGGCGATCTCGGCCCCGATGACGTCGATCTCTCCCGAGGACGTTTCGACGACGCCCATGGCCCCGGCGTTGGGGACGGCGGCGGCGAGTTGGGAGCGGGCGATCAGCCCATCGGGGCCTGCACGGTGGGTCCTTGCACATCGAGCATGGTGGTGACCCGGTTGTCAAACTGCATGGTCGCCGAAGCTAGCCCGCCGCGGCCGCGCCCGGCCCGCCCGCTTCATCCCCGCTCCCCCCCCGTCCCCGCCTCCCGCCCCAGCCTCCCGCCCCCGGCCCCAGCCCCCT
>JANPEN010000370.1:0-4581 GCA_031422955.1 Acidimicrobiia bacterium | reverse complement strand
CCGTAGCTGGCCGCCACCTCGTCGTCGATGGGCAAGGCGTCGAAGCTGCGTTGCAGCACCGACAGTCGTCGGAGTCGTTCTGCTCGCACAGCAGGGTCCACGGTGACGAGCACGCCGAAGTGGAGTTCCGCCACCGTCGCCGCGCTGATCGCCAACTCGCCCTCGAGCTCGGGGACGTCGGTGGCGAGGACCACGCTCGTGTCGAGGATCGCCTTCACGTCCGTTCCCACGGGCTGTCGACGGTCTGGTCGACGGTCTGGTCGACAAGGTCGCGGTCGTGCTCCCAGTCAGGGTCGGACGGACCTGTGAAGAGGTTGGCGATGTCGGCCCACCGTTGCCACCTCCTCGGCGCAACGGGAATGAGCCGCGCGGCGAGACGACCGGCGACGGTGATATCGATCTCCTCGCCTGCTTCGACGCGGCGGACGAGTTCGGACGCGTCCTGGCGTAGCTCTCGAAGCCCGACTGCTCTACCCATGTCCCGAATGTAGCACAAGTGCTATTACTTGGCCAGGAGCGATTGATGTCGGCGTGTGACGTCCGATTCGCCTCCTCCACCCAGACCTGCTCGGCATCAGCCCGGGCCTCGATGCGGGTGAGTCTCGATGGCCCGAGGGAAGTTGCTCGACCCTGACACGCTCTGCGGCCGGGCCACCATCAGCAGGTTGGGGGACCCGTTGGACAGCACACCCACGTAGGTACTCGGGCTGTCCCGCCACTATTCGCGCAGGGTCTGACCGTCAACTCCCCGGATGTCGATGCGGTCGTAGCCAGTTGGGGTCACCTTCTGCAGATCGTGGCGATAGTCACGTTCCCGGCGTGGTCCTGCAGAGCCAACCCTTCCTCGTGCGGGCTTACCAGGCAACGAGCAGTTCGAGCGGGCCTCGGAAGGACACGTTGGGATGGAATCGCAACGGTTGATCGTGGACCAGCCGGAGGTCGGGAAGGCGGTTGGCCAGCTCTTCGAGCACCACGGTGACTTCGACTTTGGCGAGCGTGGCGCCGAGGCAGAAATGCTTGCCCCAACCGAAGGAAAGGTGGCGCGTCGCTGATCGGGTGATGTCGAACTCGTCGGGGTCCATGAACACGGCCGGGTCGCGGTTGGCCGCCGCCAACATCAACAGCAGTCGGGCCCCGGCCGGAAGCTCGACCCCGCCCACGGTTGTCGCTTTCGTGGTCACCCGGCGCCAGGCGATCACCGAGGAGTCAAAGCGCAGTGTCTCGTCCACAACACCCGGAATGAGCGAAAGGTCGGCCTTGATCGCCTGCCACAGCGCGGGCCTCGACAGCACCTGGCGCAAGGTGTTGGCGATGAGGTTCGTGGTCGTCTCGTGGCCGGCGAAACTGAGACCGAAGATCACGTGCGCAATCTCATCGAGCGTGAACCCCTCGGGGTCGGCGCGGTGGATCGTGAGCAGATCGCTCGTGAAATCGTCGGCCGGCTCCGCCAGGCGGCTCGCCGTATGACGGTCGCAGTATTGCCGGTAGGCGACCATGAAACGGGCCGCCTGCGCCTGTTGCTCGGGGCCGGGGCGCCCCCAGCTGAACGACAGCCGGTCCACTCCCCAGCTTCGCAACAGTGGCGTGTCTTCGGCCGGAAAGCCCAGCATCGTAAAGATGGTGGTCGCCGGCAGCGGGAACGCCAGATTCGCCACCACGTCGATGCCCAGCGCGGCGTCGGTGGGGGCGGCGATCAGACCGTCGATGAGGCTGGCTGCGGTTTGGCGCACGACCGGCTCGAGCGCTCGCAATCGCCGAGGGCTGAACCCGACAACCTGGTTGTGCTTGCGGATGCGGGTGTGCGTCTCGCCGTCCGCATTCGACATCGTCTTCAGCGGCTTCCAGCCCTCGCTGAACACCGCCGCCGCCTCAGGATGAAGCGGGAAAATCGGATCTTGAGCAATCGCCGCCGAGAACGTGTCGGCGTCACGAAAGACCTCCTCCACGTCGTGGTGGCGCGAGATCACCCACATTCCCAAATCAGCGGCGTAGAACACCGGGGAATGCTCACGCAGTTCGGCCAACATGGGATACGGGTCAGACCGATAGCTTTCGATTAGAGTTTCGAACGCCACATGCGGGCACACATCCATCGGGGCATGCTACATGCAAAGGACGAGCAGGACGCCATCAACCGCTCCTTCTTCGAAGAATCGGTCCGCATCGTGAAAAAGGCCTGGACCGAGCCAACTTCGCCTACGAAGGCGAGTTCTGGACCTTTCCACCAAGCCGAATACTCATGAGAATTCCGCCCGCTCGGCCGCTCTATCGTGAGTCACCGCCTTCCATGCGGCCTCGAAACCGCTCGGGCCGTGTCGGCGTTGACTAAGCCTCGAATGGCCGCTTGGCCAGAACGGCTCCTCCCGGCTTGAGCCGCACCATGCACGTCACGCAGATCTCTCCTCTACGGGAGCCGCGGTCGCGGACTGAACGAGGGGGAGTTCGTGGGGCCCGGCACGGTAGCGTCACGGACGTCATGACCGTTGGACGGGACCGCGCAAGGGCCCGCAGAGAGTAGGCACGATGCGCGTCGGCGCGACGATCTTCAACCAGAACTACACCGACTGGGACCGCTACGAGGCCGAGGAGCGCGGCGAGTCCGTTGACAAGCTGGCGCGTAAGTCCGATCGGGAGATCTTCGCCGAGGAGATCGAGATCGCCCGAATCGCGGATGACCGCGGTTTCGACTCGGTGTGGACGATTGAGCACCATTTCACGCCGTACACCATGGTGACCAACCCGCTGCAGTACCTCTCCTATCTGGCCGGCATCACCAAGAACGTGGATCTGGGAACCATGGTGGTCGTGCTGCCGTGGCACAACCCGGTTCGCGTCGCCGAGGACGTCAACATGCTGGACGCCTTCCTCGGCGAGGGCCGAGAGGTCATCCTCGGCGTCGGTCGTGGTCTCGGTCGACGCGAATTCGGCGGTCTGAACATCGACCAGAACGAGGCCCGCAGCCGCTTCGACGAGAGCCTCCAGGTACTCAAGCAGCTGCTGTCCACCGGCCAGTGCGACTACGACGGCGAGCACTACAACATCCACGGGTTGCGCCTGCGGCCGCAGCTGGACCGTGACCTCACCCCCAACCTGTGGTGCGCCGGCGGCTCCCCTGAGTCCGTTGCGGTGATCGCCCAGAACAACGTCAACCCCCTCATCATCCCCACCACCTCGCTCGACCTGTCCCTCGATGTGGCCAGGACCTACATGAACCTACGGGCGGACGCCGGCCACCGCGGCGGGGTGCACACCAAGCTGGCGTTGTGGACCTACGTGGCGGAGACGGAGGAAGAGGCCCGGGCCGGCGCCGAGCAATACATGGTGGAATACGCCGACTCGGCACTGCGGCACTACGAGCTGCGAGGCGATCACCTCAGCGATGTAAAGGGCTACGAGCGTTACGGGGCGCTGCAGCAGATGCTGAGATCGGACGCCTCGCCGTTCCTGCAGGGCTTCTTCGGCTCCCACCCATGGGGCACCCCCGATCAGACCATCGCCCGTGCCACCGAGTTGGCCGAGCTGTTCGGCACCAACGAGATCATGTTCGTCTTCAAGTACGGCAGCATGCCTATCGAGAAGGCGACCAAGAGCATGAAGCTGTTCGCCAAAGAGGTCCTGCCGGCACTCAATGAACTCCACCCCGCGCCCATGGAGGCGTTGACCGTGTGAATCGCATGCCGGGTTAGGCGGGGCCGGTTGTCAATCGGTACGGCGCTGAGCGAGCTTGGTCGCCCTGCGGCGATACTGGTTGGACGACGATGTCCTAGGCGTTACGTATGAAGAAGTGCACACCGTTGAAGCCCACAGCGGTGGACCCTCCCACGCTCAACGCGATCACCCTGAGCCGGCGGTTCTCAACCCGACGGCGGATTCGCAATCGTGTACCTGGTCTTCGAAGCGGTCATCGGTCGGTGTGCATCCTGTGAGTGGCGGTCCCAGGATGCACACGGAAATCACGCTGTGGCCATCTTGGCGAGGATGTGATCCAAGACTTGTGCGTGCTCGGTCTGAGAGCTGAACAGGATCAGCTCGGCGTCGGTGTTCACGCGAACGCTGTGGCCGGGATGCCAGTAGAAGACGTCGCCCGATGTGCAGGTTTCGTCGTTGCCGTCGCGGTACGTGACGAGGACATCGCCGGTGATCATGTAGCCCCAATGGGCGGCATGGCAGGCGTCGTCCGCGAGCCCCTCCAGAAGCGGTGCGAGGTCGACACCGGCTCCCAAGCTGATGTTGACACCGTTCGGCTGGCGGCAGACGCGCTCGAGTCGATCGCGGACTCATACCCGAGTCGTTCCCTCGCGGCGGGTGCCGCGCTCGCGAAGGCGCGTGCGGCGCTGATCAGTGGTGACCTCGGGCAGGCAATCCATGGGGCAGCAGCGGCAACCGCAGCATGGGCGGACATCGGAGCGCCATTCGATGCAGCTGCGGCCCGAATGTTCCTCGGTGAAGCGCGTCACCGATCCGGCGACTCCGATGGGGCGCGCATGGAGTGGCGCGCGGCCCGAGCAGCCTTCGAGTCATTCGGAGCCGTGCGATGGGCGCAGCAGGCAGAGCGCCTCATCGCGGAAGCTCCAAACGGCC
>JANPEN010000369.1:0-3797 GCA_031422955.1 Acidimicrobiia bacterium | reverse complement strand
TCTCCAACTCGCCCAAGACGAGTTGAACCGTCGCTGGCTCCTGACCCTCAACGAAGCGACCGCCGCGCTAGCCCGCCGAGTGCTCGCCTTCTCCGAGGCCGTCGTGCACGCCGATCACGCCTGGCTCGATGCCCACCTGGCTCCGGACTTCGTGAGCATCGACCACCGGCCCGCCGGCCTCGGCGACCGCGACCGCGACACCTTCCTCGCCATGGTGGCCCAACGCCCGACAACGGTCGGCGACGGCGTGTTCATCATGCGCGATGTCACGTTTCCCGGCGATAACTATGTGGTCTCGCCGATCGAAGTGCGAACGCGACCCCCCACCGGCGGTGGCTACGTCAGCGAGCAACTGACATTGCTCGCAGCAGCCGACGGGGACGAGATCACAAGAGCGGACATCTACCCCTTCGAACAGCCTGATCTCGCCCTCGCCGCGGTGGAGGAACTCCTGTCACATCAGAACCCCTGAAGACAGAGCTGTGCGGCCCAACACCCGGGCGTCGCCATCGGGAGTGCCCAACTCCAGCACACCGCTCATCACGAACACCAGCTGATCTCCCACCACTCGCGTAGGGGAGGGATCTGATGGTTTGCCCGCCAGACGTTGGCGGCGGCGATGATGGCCGCTCGACGTTCGGGGGTGGGCTCCTCGTCGGTCTCTGCCTCGCGCAGGTCAGCTGCCAGTCGAGCCATCTTGGCCTTGTCTGCCGCGCTCACTGCTGGCGCTCGAACCCAAGACCAGTGGCGCGGAATTTCCGCACCCAGAGGTCTACCGGGGCGCCTCCAGCTACGTGATTGTGCCGATGGGCGGCGCCGACCCCGGGTCGGGGTTTCCGGAGCGTGGGCTCAGCCCCGGTAGTACGTTGAGCAATAGCCACAAAAGACGGAGGGTGAGCATGTCAGACAATTCAGATACTGCTAGCGCGGCTTTTGACGCATGGGAAAAGCGCGACTTCAACGGCGTTGTTGAGGGCATGGCTGAGGACGTCGTCGTCACGGATCGATCCCGCGGCGAGACGATCAAGGGAAGGGCAGATGTGAAGGCGTTCTATGCGTCTTGGGCGACGGCCTGCCCGGACTCCACCTGCGGCTATGAGGTTGTCGCGGCATCCGGGGATGCCGTCGCCGTCGAGGGGTTGTGGAAGGGCACGAACACCGGCCCGTTCGGCCCATTTGAGCCATCCGGACGGACCGTCTCGATGCCGTGGATCAACAACCTGCGCTTCAACGGCGCTGGCCAGATCATCAGCGTGTCGGTCCTCTACGACCAGATGGGTGTCCTGTCCCAGCTGGGCCATGTGACGTTGCCGTCTGCCTGACGTCGAGGCCGGCCTACGAGGGCCCGAGATTCCCGGCCCCGCCCGAACCCGAGGCCGGGGGGTCCGCGGCGTTGGCCGATGCGACGGATAGACGCGGGCTCGCCGCTCGTGCACGGGATCTTAGGCTCTGTCCCGCCCGCTCTTTGGAACGCCGTCGCCACGCCGTCTCCACCGGCGGAGCACACGAACCGACATGGGCGTCGATGACCGCTTGCATGATCTCGTCGTCGAGCCTGGATGTCGGTGAGCAGGAACGTCACCGTCCCCGACGGACGCGACGCGGCGGTTATGTGGGGTCTGCGAGTTGGCGGCGGGTCCGCTCGATTACGATACGCCCGACAACAGGAAACAACTTGGAGCGGTAGAAGACCTTGTAATAGTTGATCCAGCCACGTACCCGGGCGTTGATCGCCTGGGCAAGGCCGGACAGATCCGTTCCACTGCGACGGTTGAGATGCCAGTCCCTGATCTTCTTGCCGACCGCTTTACACGCTGTCGCCCGCCGGTGAGAAGCTCACAAAGAACCCTCTCCGACCAGAACACGGCGACCCCGGAAGCTGTAGCCAGAAAGTCGAAACTGGTATGTTCCGCTTGGCCTCGACGGTTCGTGTCTTTGCAGTACACGACCTTGGTCTTCACAGGATGCCGTCAGCGGCCACCCCCCGTCCACGCCAGCATCGTGCCGTCGCGGAGAGGCGGAGCATGGTGGCCTTGCGGGCGATGGCAACCGCGACGAGGCCGGCGTTGCCTTCGAGCAACAGATTGACCATAAAGGGGGGGCAGCGGTGCCAGCCGATCGCATCGTTATCACCCCAATCGTTGTCGTACATGTAGACGTCCACCAGTGGTCCAGTGCCGGTCTGTGTCCAGTTCATGACGGTTGGGTTGTAGACATTCGACGCCGACCATTGAAATGCGGCGAGCACGTTGGGGGTGAGGTCCTCCCACTTTGCCCCAGCGGCCAGTCGCTCCGGGTTCTGCACCCGCCGATGGGCTCGCAGCGAGCCGACCAATGACGGGTCGATCGGGATCCTCGTCGGGGCCGCTCGTTCTTTCCCTCGCTCCATTCGGGTCGGCCATGGACCTCGATCAGCGCCTGGCTGATCCGTACCGTGGCCACGTTGAGATCCACACTCGACCACGTCAAGCCGAGCAGCTCACTGCGCCGCAAGCCATCGTGGCGTTCGAGCCGGTCGAGGCGGACCCCTCCAAGCCCGGAGCGAATGTGGCCGGCCGCCCACTCGTACTGCAGCTTGGTCTTCGTCGACACGTCGATCTTGCTCGCCACCCAGCGCTCGGCGCCGATACCAGCCAGATCAGGCGCTACGAACCGCGAAGTTGAGCGACAGCCGGCGCCGACTCCGCGGACGGGCAGATACCTACGGGTACGGGCGATCACGGGCCGTCACACACCCATTTGATGCATCGGCGTCACTGAAAGCACTGGTCCCGCAGCCTCGTTCGAGGGGACCGGTGCCTGCCGGTCCGTCCGCAGCCACCGTATCGCCCACTGGGGGTCACCACGCTGAACTCCGTGGCCGTCACGCTACGTGGCCAGCGAGCCCCAGACGCACGGAGTGGCAAGCGCCCGCAAGGGCCGTTACCGGGCGGGCCGAGATGCCGTTTGGCTGGCGCGTCCCTGCTTCCTGCGAGGTTGACCTCCGACCGCCCGCTATGGTCATACTTATGACTATGTCAGAAAGCCGGTCCCTTGCCGACGTCAAGGCCCACCTCTCCGAACTCGTCGCTCAGGTCGGCGCCCACCACGATCGGGTCACCGTCACCGTGCACGGGCGACCCGCCGCCGTGCTGGTCGCCGTTGAGGACCTTGAAAGCCTGGAGGAGACAATCGCCGTGCTGTCGGACAGCGACGTCCTTCGTGCGCTCACCGCCGCCGACGCCGAACTTGCTGCCGGACACGGCGAGAGCGAGGAGACGCTGCGCGCCGCGATGCGTAAGCGCCAGCGGTGACCGGCGCACGCTACGAGCTGATCGTTGCCCCGTCGGCTCGCCGACAGCTGTCCGAAACGCTGCCCGAGGCCGTCGCAGTTGCGGCGTTCGAGTTCATCGTAGGGCCACTGCTCGACAACCCTCAACGTGTGGGGAAGCGACTTCGTCCGCCATTGGGCGATCGACACAGCGCCCGGCGAGGCACCTACCGGGTCCTGTACCGGATCGATGAGGAACTTCACCGCGTCACCGTGGTCGGCGTGTTCGCACGAGCCGACGCGTATCGGACGCCGTGAGCACTCGGAGCCGTCGTCGACATGCACACAGGTCGGGCCGACCCCGGGCGGCGGGGCATGCCCCGCGGGCCGGAGTTACTACGCCGCGTCCACCTGCGGGTCGCGCACCACTTCGCGCTCGACTCGAAACAGGTTCGTCTGGCCGGGGAACTCGCCGCCGCGCTGCACGAGTTCGCGATGTGGCGTCAGCTGTTCGAGCTTGCCCGATGGGCGGACGCGACCCTCGCCG
>JANPEN010000368.1:0-4864 GCA_031422955.1 Acidimicrobiia bacterium | reverse complement strand
CGAGAACACCGCGCAGACCGAGCACGTTCTCCGCGAGGAGGAGGCATCGCGCGCGGTGGCGTTCGGACGCGCCACGTCGACGCTCGGGGTCCTCGCGCTCCTCCTCCTCCTCACGCCGCAGGTCGCGCTCACGACGGTGGAGCGCCTCCGGACGGGCCGGCGGTTCGGTCACCTACCCAGCGGAACCGCGGGGTCATCGACCCCACGGCCGAGGCTGTCAATAACCCACACCGGCACCAGCAGACGACGGCCCAACCGCACACACCGCAGCCCGTCGGGCCGACCCTCCAGGAACGCCCGGCACAGCGAGTACGCGAGTGTCCGACCGATCCCGATCCGGCGCGCCGCCTCTTCCACCGACACGAACAACTCATCGCCCATCAACAGGCTCCTCTCCACACCACGGGTAAGCGCATCGAGCAGCGCGAATGCGTCAGCCAGGACCGAACGAAACGCCCAAACGACCGGCCGACCGCCCGAACACCCCCGGATCGACCACCGTGCGCGACATCACCGCCGCGAAGGCCGACCTCCCCCCCGACCCGCATGAAGCAGCCGGCGGCGGTCACAGTTACCCACCGGCACGCCACGTTCGCTCCACACCCAACCACAAGCGACCGGCACCAGACGGTCAATCGGACACCGACCGGCAACAGCACCCACCCGCGCCTGCATGCCCACTACTGAGGCAACTCGGCGCCAGCGGACTCAGAACTGGGCGGCGCGCTGGCCGATCTTGTCGGTGACCGTTCTGACGGACTGCGGCAGCGCGTGGGCATAAATGCGCATCAGCATGTCGGGGCTGTGGCCCAAGATGTCCGCCGCCGCTCGGATCTCACCGATGTCGGCCGCGTGGCGGACCATGTGGGTGGCCGCGGTGTGGCGCAGCCCGTGCGATGTCAGGCGGGGTACGTCCGCGGCCCCAACGACCCGGTCAAGGGTCTGATCGAAGTTGCCGGGGGACACCGGCCGGCCGATCTGGGTGGCAACCACCAGGTCGTGATCCTCCCATCTTGCGCCGGCGGCGAGTCGCTCCAAGTTCTGCACCCGCCGATGAGCCCGCAACGCAGCGACCATGGATGGGTCGATGGGGACCGTACGCCGGGACCGCTCGTTCTTGCCCTCGCTCCATTCGGGGCGGCCATGGACCTCGATCAGCGCCTGGCTGATCCGTACCGTGGCAACGTTGAGATCCACACTCGACCACGTCAAGCCGAGCAGCTCACTGCGCCGCAAGCCATCGTGGCGCTCCAACCGGTCAAGGCGGATCCCTCCGAGCCCGGCGCAGATGTGACCCGCCGCCCACTGGTACTGCAACTTGGTCTTCGTCGACACCTCGATCTTGCTCGCCACCCAGCGCTCCACAACATGCGCGACCGTCGCCCGATCCGGCGCCGACTCCTCCGAGGCTGCCAACGCGGAGGCCGCGGACTGGGCCGCTCGGCGGGTCCCGAAGCTGCCGAGCTGGCGTGGCTTACGCCGCCCGGACTCCCGTGTCGATGCCCTGGACCCGCACCACCCAGAGGTCGCGCTGCTTCTGCACCGTTGGCTGCCCCGTCTGCTTCCAGGCCATAGTCGCCCCGCCTCCTGCATGCATGCGAGACATACACTCGGCGAAAACGTCGGAGGGCCCCACCGTCCGGCGGGGCCCTCGCAGGGTATCAGACCTGGTAGATCACTGTTCGTATGCTGCGCGCTCGGAGGAACTCGAATCCCCAACCTTCTGATCCGTAGTCAGATGCTCTATCCAATTGAGCTACGAGCGCAGGCCGAGGGGAAAGACTAGCCGGCTGAATACCGCCGCTGGAATCGGGTTTGGTGCTGGACTGGGATCATGGACAAATCGGGCGCCATCGGGGCGATCAACGGGGTGCTGGTGTGGACCTCGGCGGAGCGGTTCGAAGCGATGGCCCGCTTCTACCGCGACACCCTGGGCTTGGCCGTGCGCACCGATCGGCCTGAGCACCTTGCCTTCGAATGGCCAGGGGGCATGCGCCTGACACTGGGGGTCCACGCCCAGGTCAGCGGGCCGGCCGCGGATCCTCACCGCCTCATGATGAACCTGGCGGTCAGCGACATTCACGCTGTCGCGGATCGCCTGAGCCAACTCGGGATCAGCTTCGAGCGGGAACCGTCCCAGGAACGGTGGGGCGGATGGATCGCCACCTTCGCGGACCCCGACGGCAACCTGGTGCAACTGCTGCAACCCTCCCCCTGACCCTGGCCGGTCGGGGGCCGCCCCCACCGAGGAGACTGCCAACCGTGCTGCTTCGCTCCGCTCTGCTCGCCGACGGCCGGGTCGTGGACATCGTGCTCGCCGATGGCTCGATCACCGCCGTCACCCCCACCGGGACCTCCGACCTCGACCCCAGGCCCGCGCCTCCGCTCGACGAACCGGATTCGATGGATCTGACTGGCTATCTCGTCCTGCCCGCCCCCGTCGAACCCCACGCCCATCTCGACAAGGCCCTCACCGCCGACCTGGTCGCCAACCCCGACGGTGACCTGCTCGGCGCCATCGGCGCCTGGACCGCCGCCTATCCCGACCGCACCGTCGAAGAAATCGCCGGTCGAGCTCGACGGGCCGCGCTCCGCAACCTGGCTCACGGTTGCCGGGCCATTCGCACCCACGTGGACGTGAACGAGCAGATCGGCTTGCGCGGGGTGCACGCGCTGCTTGAGGTCAAAGCCGAGCTGGCCCCGTTGGTCGAGCTGCAGCTGGTGGCGCTTATGGGTCGACCCCTGCCGGGGCCGGCCGGGGCGGCCAATCGCCGTTTGTTGGCCCAGGCCCTGGAGCTCGGGGTGGACGTGGTCGGCGGTTGCCCCCACATCGACAACGACCGTCACGGGCACCTCGATCTGGCCTTGGAAGCGGCCGCGGACTACCAGCGCCCGCTGGATCTGCACATGGACGAGAACCTCGAGATCGACTCGCTGGATCTGAGCTACCTCGCCCAGCGGGTGGGCCAGACCGGCTTCGCCCACGGGGTGGTCGCCAGCCATTGCACCTCGTTGAGCATGCAGAGCGCGGCCCGCCAAGACGAGATCGCCCGGCAGGTGGCCGAGGCTGGCATCTCGGTGGTGACGCTGCCGCAAACCAACCTGTTCCTGCAGGCCCGAGGCTGGCGCTGCGCCCCGCCCCGGGGGCTCACGGCGCTGGCCGCACTGCTCGAAGCGGGGGTCAACGTCGCCGCCGGGGCGGACAACTTGCAGGATCCGTTCAACCCCGTCGGGCGGGGCGACCCACTGGAAACCGCCGCGCTTCTGATGATGGCCGGCCACCTCGACGCCGACCAGGCCTACCGGGCCATCTCCGCCGGGGCTCGCCAGGCCATGGGGCTTCCCCCCGTGCGCGTCGAGGCCGGCTACCCGGGCGAGCTGTTGGCCATCAAGGCGGGCTCGGTTCGAGAAGCGATGGCCTCGGCCCCGCTCGATCGGCTGGTATTCGGCGGTGGCCGGCTCGTCGCTCGAACCGACACGGTGACCCAGATCATCGCTCGAAACTGAACCGGGCGATCTCGGCCAGCTGCTCACCCACCCGCTGCACGGCCGTCTCGATCAGGGACTTGCCCAACTCGGCGGTGGCCCCGGTCGGATCACCGATGTGACCGTCGGGACCGAAATCGTCGGCCAACCAACCGAAGCTCACCCCGCCCCCGAACCGCACGTGGTCGTTGGCCTGCAACCATTCGGGCACGTTGCGGGTGGCTGACGCCAGGTCCACCAGGTCCGGCCGCAGATGCAGCAGCATCGAGGTCTCGTGCAGACCGGCGTGCACCCCCATGCCCAGCTCCCCCGCCGCCGAGGTCCCACCGTGGTCGGGAGGAACAGAGGGATGCACCACGAAGGTCAACAAACCGTGGGCAAGGCGCAGTTCTCGGCAGGCCACGTTGAGCAGCGCGGTGTTACCGCCGTGTCCGTTGAGAAAGACCAGGCGACGAGCCCCGGTGGCGGCCACCGCTCGGCCGATGGCGTCGAGCACGCCCAACATGAGCTCTGGGCCGAGCCACACCGAGCCCGGGAAGCGGGCGTGCTCGTTGGACTTGGTGTAGGCCAACGGTTCCAGCAGCCAGAGGCCGAGCTCGTCGCCTCGTTCCGCTACCACGGCTTCCGCCACCGCATCGGCAATGAGCAGATCGGTGACGAAGGGCAGGTGGGGGCCGTGTTGTTCGACCGCTCCCAAGGGCAGCACGAACACGGAGGCGTCGCTGATCAGCTCGGCCACCTGCGGATGGCGTAGCGCCGCGAAGCGGCGATGGTGAGATCCGCCGGGGTGGTCATCCATGCCGCGTACCCATGTTCAGCCACGCTAGCTCTGACCTTCACCCGGACAACTCCGTTCAGCCGCGCCCAGTGACCATGGCAGGTTCTGGGCCGCCCGATTTCAGACTTGGGCGGTTTTCCGACACATACCTAACAGTACGTCCCCAGATTCTCGACGCACAGTGCCGCCGAGAGCACCGGGTGTCGAGCATTTGGGGGGAGGAGACAGGGGCCTTGTCAGAAAACCGCCCAGGTTTGTGATCTTTCAAGGATTTCATATGATTCCATTCACTATCGGACCCAACGGAGCAGTGGCGTAGGGATCGTGCGGCACGGGTCGACTTTCGCTCCTCCCTCACGGCCGTCGCGCCGAATCGACGCCGAATCGCTCCGGCGAGCCGGGGGCGTTGTCGAGACGGGGTCCTGGGCCGGGTACGGTCGAGGAAATCGGGGGTTGAGGTCGGCCACCGATGTTGCTTCGGGAGCCACTGATGAAACCCAAACCGTCCGATCGCCCGCGCCTGGTGGCCACCGACTTGGACGGGACGTTGCTTCGTCCCGACGGTACCGTGGGCGAACGAACCGTGGCCGCCATCGCCAC
>JANPEN010000367.1:0-5403 GCA_031422955.1 Acidimicrobiia bacterium | reverse complement strand
ACCAGGGGTGGGGATGGTGAAGCCGGCTGGGTTCCGGCGGCGGCGGGCCAGGGCTCCGACGGCGGGGCCAGGGCCATCGGCGGTCCGGTGGCCGGAACCACCAAGGTGCCATCGAACGCCCCGAGAGCGGGGCCGTTCGGTCCGGCCGCGCTCTCGGGGCGGAGACCGGCAACATCCCAAGGCGTCGTGCCCGGACGGCCCGAGTTAAGAGCCAAGTCGAGCGTAGCGCCCAAGGCCACCGCCGTCTTGGGATCGCCCCGGCGGCTGACCGTCACGCCGGGAAAGGCCTGGCTAACCATCTCCTCGACCAGGGGCATCCGACTGGCGCCCCCCGTGAGGAAGATGGCGGCCAACGGGCGCCCACCCAGCCCGGCGTCCTCGATGCTGCGGCGCAACGCCTCCACGCTGTCTCGCAGATAGGGCCGGGTGAGCTCATCCAGCTCGGCCCGGTGCACCTGCAGATGTTCCATACCACCTGGCAGGGTGACCAGCAGGTCGGCCAGCGGATAGCTGGAAAGGGCCTCCTTTGCCCTGCGGGCCTCGGCTCGCAGGGAGGAAGCGGCCTGCTGCCAGGCCAGTTCGTCGGACACTTGGAGGTTCTCCCAGACCTGCGGATCGAGGCGGGAACCGAGATGGTTGGCCAAAAGCTCATCGAAGAGATTCCCACCCAGGCGATCCTCGCCTCCGGGGCGGCCGATCACGACGAACCCACCCCGGCTAGCCTGCAGCACTGCACTGTCGAAGGTCCCACCACCCAGGTCGTACACGGCCACGCAGGCACCATCGGCAATCGCCCCGCTCTCCGCGTATGCGGCGGCGGCCGCCACCGGCTCAGCGACCAGAACGGGTCGGAGAATACCGGCCCGTACGGCCGCTTCCAGAAGCTGGGCCGACCGCGCCGCAGGCCATACCGCGGGGTAGGTAAGGCGAACATCGTCGGGCGGGCGGGCGACGAAACGGACCGCCTCGAGATACACCGCTCGCAACAGGGCGGCCACCAAATCGACGGCCAAGTACGGCCGCCCGCCCAGCACCACCGGCGATGGGTCTCCCAAACGCGACTTGGGGGCGCGGATCGTCCGGTTCGGATGAGCCGTGGACTGATTCTCCGCGGCGCGACCGACGACGGTGTTTCCCTGAGGATCGATCACAAGGACCGAAGGCATGCGCCGTTCCCCACCCAGCTCGATCACCTCGGGGCTGCGCTGGCCGATACGCTGCGCGGCCACGGTGAAGCTGGTCCCGAAGTCGATACCGAGCACCCAAGGTTCGACGATGCTCATACTCACCCCCTCGGCCAGTCGGGTCAGGCTACCCCGGCCTCGGCGAGGTGACGCGGGCCGCTAGGTCCTCAGCACGGCTTGTCCCCGGCCAGGGTGACCCGTTCGACCAGGCGGTGAAGGCCTCCGTGGTCGGGCACCGCGTAGTGCTGGGTGCAGCGATTGTCCCATTGGGCGAGGGAGTCCGGCTGCCAGCGGAAGCGGCATTGCACCTCGGGTTTGGTGACCTGGGCCCACAGCTTTTCCAGCAGGGCCCGCGATTCGGTTGGCTCCATGTCATCCACATGGGTGGTAAAGGGCCGGTTCACGAACAACGAGTGCCGGCCGGTCACCGGGTGGGTGCGCACCATGGGATGGTGCTGGTCAGGGAACTGGGTCAGGGTGGCGGCCAGCCGCTCGGGTTTCATGGAGCGACCGAACACGTTGCGCATCGAATGAGTGGCCGTGCGTCCCTCAATGGTTTGCTTGGTGGTTTCATCGAGCAGCTCGTAGGCCAGCTCGGCGTCAGCGAAGCAAGTGTCCCCGCCGTAGGGGGGAATGACCTTGCCGAGCAGGATGGACGCCCGCGACGGTTCGGCCCGAAAGGTCACATCGGTGTGCCATTGCTCGGCGGCGTAGAAGGACTCCGGCGTGGATTCAAGCACGATGATCTCGGGGAACCCCTCGACGTTTTTGGTGAAGGGATGGATCTCCAACTCGCCGTAGCGATGGCCGTAGGCCACGTGCTCGGGCCGGGTCAGCGGCTGGTCCCGAAAGAACAACACCTTGTGGGCCAACCAGGCGTGCTCGATCTCGGCCAACGTGGCTTCATCGAGATCGCGTAGGTCCACGCCGAAGACCTGTGCGCCGATGGAGCCGGTCAGCGGTTCCAGGCGCAGGTGCTCATAGTCCTCGACCGAACGGGCCATGACTTTCATGTGCATCCCCCTGATCGCTTTCGGTTCGGGCGGCACCCGAGGTCCGCCGGCCACACTAGCGAGCCGCCGGCGCCCCCTCGCCCGGCGCTTCCCATAGGTCAGGGGAGGGCCGAGCAGACCTGGGCGGTTTTCAAGCACATACCTATAGGTACGGCTCGGATCTGTCGACGGAACGTGGGATCTTTGCCGCGGACCGTCTACAGATGAGGGCCATGCCAGCAGCCTCTCGCGGAAAACCGCCCAGGTGTCTGGAATTTCATGCATTTCATTACCTTTCCGTCCTCCAACGGCCGCCAATCCGGGCCGTTGGGGCCCGGATTTCCGTACCCATCGGCATGGGCGCCGCCGGCATGGAGCAGGGGAGGCTTCAACGAGACCCTGGCCGGGCGCGGTGTCCCACGAACGACTGTCAGCGACGCAGGATCAGCCGACCCAGCGCCTGTACCAACGGGTCCCCGGCCAGCGCCACCCCCAGCGAGGAAACACAGAGAAACGGACCGAAGGGGACGCGAGCCTTGCGGCCCACCCGGCCGCCGAGGAGCAGCGCCAGGCCGACCAGCGCACCGAGCAGGAAGGCCAAGAAAAGGCCAACGGGCACATAGCTCAGGCCCCGCCAGCCCAACAGCAGCCCGCACAGCCCCGCCAGCTTCACATCGCCGAAGCCCATGCCTTGGGGTTGGGCAACATGGATCAACCCCAACGAGGCGAGCCCGATCAGTGCACCCAGCAGGGACCGGCCCAGGGCGGCCAGGTCCCCCTCGACCAGGGAGGCCATGGTGAAGGCGGCCAAGGTGAGCAAGGCCGTCGGGCCCAGCACCCGGTCGGGCAGGCGATAGTGCTCGAGGTCGATGATGGACAGGGCCAGCATCCCCGCCCCGGCCAGGCAGTAGGCCACCGCCTCGGGTCCCGAGCGCGCCCACACCACCAGCGCGAACAGGGCGGCACAGCCCACCTCGACCAGCGGGTATCGAGCCGAGATGGGGGCGGAGCAGAAATGACAGCGACGGCGCAGCAGGAGCCAGGAAAGCACGGGGATGTTGTGCCGCCAGGCGAGGGCGTTGGAACAGCTCGGGCAGTGCGATGGCGGTTGGCGTAGCGACAGACCCTGGGGGACGCGCCACACGACCACGTTGAGGAAGGAGCCGACACACAACCCGATGAGGGCGGCGTAGCCAATCACGACGGCCGGGGACAAGCTCATTCGGCCCTGGCTGCTAATGGCTGGCCCTGCTCGCCTTTAGACTGCGGGGCGTGGAAGTTCGAGACGACATCGACGGGTTGATCGACTGGGCGGTGCGTTTGGGGGGTAGCGACCTGCTCCTCACCTACGGGTCCAGCCCCATGGTGCGCCTCACCGGGGAGTTGCACGCCATCGACCAGTACCCGGCCTACTCCGACGCGGAGCTGCAGGCCATGATCGTGGCCTTCCTCAGCGCCGAGGACGAAGTGACCTTCGCCCGACAGCACCAGGTCGACTTCTCCTTCGGTTGGCGGGGACAGGCCCGGGTTCGGGGCAACGCCTTTGTGCAGCGGGGGCACCCGGCGTTGGCGCTGCGCATCATCCCCGATCGTATTCCCACCCTGGATGAGATTGGGGTGCCGCCCCAGGTACGCGACCTGATGCATCTGCCCCAGGGGTTGGTGTTGTTCACGGGGCCCACCGGCTCGGGCAAGTCGACCACCCAGGCGGCCATGATCGATTTCGTCAACCACGAGCGGGCCATTCACGTGCTCACCCTGGAAGATCCCATCGAGTATGTCCACCAGCACGGGCGGGGTCTGGTCAACCAGCGCGAGGTGGGCACCGACTGTACCGACTTCGCCCAGGGGCTGCGGGCCGCGCTACGGGAGGATCCCGACGTGTTGCTGGTGGGCGAGATGCGAGATCCGGAGAGCATCAGCATCACCCTGACCATCGCGGAGACCGGCCACCTGGTGCTGTCCACGTTGCATACCAACGATACGGCCAGCGCGGTGGACCGTATTGTCGATGTGTTCCCTGCCGAGCGTCAGGCTCAGGTGCGGGTGCAACTGGCCGGTTCGCTGGTGGCGGTGGTGGCGCAGCGCCTGGTGCCCCGGGTGGGTGGCGGCATGATCGCGGCGTGGGAGGTGCTTCTGGCCAACCATGCGGTCCGAAACCTGGTCCGTGAAGGCAAGACCCGCCAGATCCGCAACGCCATCACCATGAGCCAGCACGAGGGCATGTTCACCTTGGAGCAGTCCCTGTCGGCGCTGGTCCAGCACGGCCTAGTCACCCACGCCGACGCCATGTCCCGTTCCATGATCCCCAGCGAGGTCGACCCACCCCCAGCGCAGAACGCAACAAACGGGCGGTAGGGCCAACAGCCCCACCGCCCGTACAAACCGCACCTAGGGGCAGGGCGGCAGGGCGGTAACGATACCGGCGGCCGAGGTATGCCACGTTGGAACCGCCCGTAGGAACTGGTTGGCGGGTTCGATCAGGTTCGCTTGCGTCACCGGATAGGCGCCCGTCTTCGCCCGATAAGCCTCAAGCGCCACCTCCAGTGTGTTTCGGTCAGCCTTGCAGGCTGAGGTTTGCCCTCTGTCCGTGAGACCACCAACCGAAAACACAACAACTGCGGCGAGCACGCCGAGGATGACGATGACGACGAGGAGTTCGATGAGGGTAAAGCCCTCATCCTGGCGTCGCTTGGCGGCCAGACGGTCCGCCGTGTTTCGTACACTTTGCATTTTTCCTGCCTCTGTTGTTTGGTTTTATCCCCGCCAACCCTGCCGCTGGGCTTTACGCCCTTTGCCAGGTCCGGCCCCTCGACTCACACCCAGAACTACCGGCCGTGGGGGGGCCACTCGCCGGATATTGTCCCAGCGCGCGAGGCGCAGAGCTCGGTTCCGATGCGAGACTATTAGCGCGGCCCAGGCCGCACCGACTAACTGCATGGTTCAACTCGATCCCCCATGCAATGTTGCAGAGTCTGTTTACCATCCCTGCCCATGTCAATTTACGACCCACGAATAGATGATCGGATCCTTGGGGCTGTCCACCGGCAACCGCACGACGGCAGACACCGTCACCGTCTTGCCGCCGGTGCCCGCCACCGTGGAGGTGATCACATACTGGGTGATCGGGAAGGATTCCCCGGCGGACAGCGTGACGGCGGAGCCCAGGCTGTTACTGGACTGAAGTCTGACCGAGCCGGCCACTACACCACCGAGCACTTGGGCAT
>JANPEN010000366.1:0-1948 GCA_031422955.1 Acidimicrobiia bacterium | reverse complement strand
GCCATTCAACGTGGGTTGAGGTCACCAACAGCGTGGGAGGCGACGCCGAGACCGTCCTCGCCCTCCACGGAGGCATCTCCAACAGCGACGAACTGCTCGAACCGATCGGCCCTGCCCTCGCGGATGTCTACCGGGTTGTTGCGTTTGACCGCCGCGGCCATGGGCGCACGGCGGACAGCGACGCTCCGTTCCATTACGAGGACATGGCCACCGAAACGATCGGCGTCCTTGAGGCCCTCGTCGGAGGAGCAGCGCACCTTGTCGGGTGGAGCGACGGTGGCATCGTGGCATTGCTCGTGGCCTTGCGGAGACCCGAGCTCGTCTGCCGGTTGGTGCTCATCGGGGCCAACTTCCACTTCAACGGCCTCCGACCGCTGGAGGTGAGCTCGGAGGTGCTCGACATGTTTCGAGGCGCCTACGTCGAACGTTCACCCGACGGGCCGGACCATTTCGACGTGGTGCTTGGCAAGGCAATGTCGATGTTCGCTGCGGAGCCGGCACTGACCCCAGATGACCTGAAGGGCGTCGCCGCCCCAGCGTTGATCCTGGTTGGCGATGACGACCTCGTCGAACTGGGCCACACCTGCGAGCTGTACGAATCGCTGCCGGCAGGCCAGCTTGCGGTCATCCCGGGCAGCTCACATCTTGTACCGATGGAGAAGCCCGCACTAGTGAGCGCCACGATCCTTGACTTCCTCGCTGGCCCCGAGGTTCCTCAAACGCTCATGCCGTCTCGGCGCGCAGCGGCTGTCGACGAAGCGACGCCCTAAGCCGTCCCAGCCTGCGTTGACCGGCTACGTGAGAGCTGACAGCGCCGGCGACACGGCGACGGCCCGAAGCTCGACGTCAGCACCCGAAGTCAGCACCCCCGCACAGCGAGGGGAAGCGCTCGAAGCGGCGGTTGCACCGGTTTTAACGTAGTAGAGCGGGTCAGGCGTCACGGGGACCTCCATCCCAGGGATGGCGGGGGAGGGCCCTGGTGGGACCTTTCCGGTGCCGTTGGTTTGGGTCGGAGTCGGGGCGGGATCGCTTATGGCGAGGCCTCGGTCCGCGAGGCTGCGATCCGTCATTGCTTCGATTTCGTCGCCTGGTGCCTCCTCTGCTGCGATTAGGGCATCGTTTGCACGGTAACGAACCGTTCAGCGAGCGGGGACCGATGGCTACAGCGACTGGTACAGCGTGAAGAGCTGCACCGGGCCGTCGGCGTCGAAGTTCGCTTTTAGCTCTGGACTCGGATCACCGAGGAGCTCGCCGTGGACATCGCCCGTGGCGATGATCGCCGCCATGAGGTGAGCGAGGTGCTCGCCGTGCTCGATGAGCGCCTGGGAGTCGCGATACCGCTCCAGGACGATGCACTCCGACTCGTCGTCGTTGAAGTAGGTCTCGTATTGCAGCGTTCCGGTGTCCTTGGTCCGCACGATCTCCAAGCAGAGCGCGGACAGCCGCTTGAACTCGTCAACCTTGCCCTCGTGGAACGTAAACCGCGCGATGCCCTGTAGCTCACCCATGGTGCTCTCCTTCTGTGGCCGCGACCCCGGTGGTCGCCTTCACACGGCCCGCCGCCCCGGCCAGCGGCGAATCTACCGGGGACCATCGACCTGTTCGGGTCGGGCTTCCCTGCCCCTACAACAGGCGGAAGGGGTCCCCTACCGCCTTGAGGCGCCCGGCTTGGAGGGGTGGCGGAGGCGGTGGGTCACAACCCCGCCACCGCCACCACAGCCCCCGAGAGCGGTCGCCGGGCTCGCCCCCCTCGGAACCGGAAACCGGGGGCGCGAGCCCGACGCACCAGCTTGCCCGGCCGGACGGCCCAGACGGCCCGAGCTAGCCGGCAGCACCGGTTGGTCAGCTCGTGTCAACGGACGAGCGACTGCACGGCGGCTAACCGCCACGAAAACGGGTCAGCGAGACCCGCCGTCGCCCGCCGACTGGGCTCCACCGATCGGGCGAG
>JANPEN010000365.1:0-6069 GCA_031422955.1 Acidimicrobiia bacterium | reverse complement strand
ACCGCCGCATCGGCATCAACACCTGCCTTCCCCTCGAGCCATGGTGCGCCATGCCTGGCCCCACGTGCTGGAGGGTTCAATCGTGCCCTTCGTGCTGTTCGCCTTGACCGTGCGCCTGGCCGGCATCATGGCGGCATTGCTGGTGGCGCTGGGCTGGTCGGTAGCCGCGCTCGCTCGCCGGTTGTGGCGAGGACAACGGGTATCGGGCATCCTCCTGCTCAGCACCCTCACGCTGAGCACCCGAACCCTGTTCGCGCTCCTCAGCGGCAACGTGACCGTTTACTTCCTGCCCCCGCTCATCACCACCCTGGCGCTGGCCGGGGCCTTTGCCCTGTCGGTGCCCCTCGGTCGTCCGCTCAGCTGGCGTCTCGCCAATGACTTGTGGCCCCTTCCCGCCCACGCGCAGCTCGATCCCATCGTCGGGCCGGTATTCCGTCGCTTGTGTTGGGTGTGGGCAGGGGTGAATGTGGCCAAGGCCGGAATCAACCTGTGGCTGTTGGCCACCTTGGCGATCGCCCCCTACGCCCTCGCCAAGGGTGTCGTGTCCCTGACCCTGATGGGCGGCGCCGTCACGTTCTCCTATCTGTGGCTTCGCCGGGCGTTGGTGTCCTTGCCCGAGGTGCCGGTCACCTCGTTGCCGGGCGGGGCCGCCCGCTAGCAAGCGTCGACGACGTCGAAGAGTTGGGACCAACTCCTCTGGACCACAAGGCCGGGGGAACCTAACGTCTGAGCATGGTCCCCTTCTCGCGGCTTCGGTCCCTGCCCGACCCCCTCGTGCAGTTCGTGCTGGTGGTTGGGTGCGTCGTGTTGTATTTCGGTGTCCGGGGACTCACCGAAGGCACCGTGGATCGCGCCGTCGGGCACGCCCAGAGCTTGCTTGAGTTCGAGCGCCGATTCGGTCTCGACCTGGAACGATCGGTGCAACGTCTGGTGCTGGGCAACCCGCTGTTGCTCAATGTAGCCAACTGGATCTACATCTGGGGACACTGGCCCGTCATCACCGGCTGCGCGCTGTGGCTCTACCGGCGTCGCCGTCATTCCTATGTGCGGCTGCGTGACGCGATGTTCGTGTCCGGCGCCATCGGGCTAGTGATCTTCGCGCTGTATCCGGTGGCCCCGCCTCGGCTGGCGGGACTCGGCTTCATCGACACGGTGACCGAGAACTCCAACGCCTACCGGGTGCTCCAGCCCCCCCACCTCATCAACCGTTACGCCGCCTTACCCAGCCTGCATGCGGGATGGAACCTTGCGGTCGGGGTAGCGATGTACGGCGCGGCCACAAGCCGGGTGCTACGCAGCGCCGCCATCGCGCTGCCCGCGGCGATGTCCCTGGCCGTCGTCGCCACCGCCAACCACTTCGTGATCGATGCCATCGCCGGCGCCGGGCTGGCCATGTTCGGCTGGTGGGTTGCCGGCCGCTGGCCGCTGGGACGGCTGCTCATGGGCCGCGCCGAGCGCAGCCAACGAGCCGAGCAGGTCATAGCGATCGCTGATGAACCCACGGACGCCCCGACGATACAGATCGGCAGCCACGGTGAGATCGTTCACCCGCCAGGTGAGCACCAGATCGGTGCGGCGGCGCAGTTGGTCGATTACCCCGGGCTCGAGCAGGCCCCGGTTGATCGACACCCCGTCAAGATCCCCCGGCCCATAGCGACGCAAGAGGCGGGCCAGCTGCGACGCGCTCCCCACTGAGGCCACCACCGCCAACCCGGGCTGGCCCCGCAATGGTTCCAGGTGTCGCCAACGTCGGGAGCAGATCCAGGTCGTCCCGGCCCGACCCTCGACCGCCTCCGCCACCCGCCCGCTGAGCGAGCCGGCGCCGCCCTTGAGGTCGATGAGCAACGGATGATCCGTCGATGCCAACAGCTCCTCGAAGGCCACGATGGGCGTAGACGGAGGCCGCACCTCCCACCGGTCCCAATACAACCGAAGGGGTCCGACTGTCTTCAGGTGACGTGCCTCGAGTCGGGAATGGAACAGGTGTACGTCGACCTCAATGAGCTGAGCCCCGGCTGCTTCGGCTTGTCGTAGCGCGGACAGCTCGTTTCCCGCCCGATGTGCGACCGCCACGGTCTCCATGCAAGCGAAGCCTACGCGTGCTACACCACGCTCAACGCTGGGACTGGGCGCGCTGCTGCCCCTGAGAGAGCGACAGATCACTCGTCCCGAAAGCGGCCGTAGGTCTCGGTGGTGGCAACAATGACATGGCGAGCCACGCCGTTGAGACGGTGGATGTTGGCTTTCTCGTAGCCGGCGGAGACGATCATGTCCCGGAAGGCGGACTTGGACGGATAGCGAACCAGCGCCACGTAGTCCCAATCGCCGAACTCGGCGGGGCCGAAGGCGGCGCCCCTGGCCTCTCCGGCCCACACGATCGCTCCGCCACGCTCCTTGACCAACGGGGAGACCGCCTTGGAATACCGCAGATACGCGTCCCAACCAGTCCCATCACCATCTTCGGAACGCGGCTTGAACTTCATCAAGTTGACCATCACCACCGCCACGCCTTCGGGCACCGCATCCAAGGTTTTATCGTGGAGCTCATCGCCTGCGGCCATAGCAATCCTTGCGTTCGAGGTTCACGCCGAGACTGCCCCAGGACAGTCACGGTCGGTGGGAATTAAATGGCGCCGTCGTCTTGGAGCTTGGCGATATCGTCCCAGCCGTAGCCGTGCTCGAGGAGGATCTCCTCGGTGTGCTGACCCAACTCAGGGGCCTCAATCCCCCATCGGGTCGGCGTGGCCGACATGGTGATCGGGCAACCGATCGCCTTCATCGGACCCCACGACGGATGTTCGATCTCGACGATGTAGTCGTTGGCGAGGGCCTGAGGATCGGCCACGACCTCGGCGTGGTTGCGCACCGGGGCGAAGCGTTGGTGCTCAGCGGCGAGCCGTTCACACCATTGCGCCGTCGGCCGGGTGCAGAAAATGGCATCAAAGGCGACGCGCAATTCAGCCCGAATCTCCGGTGTGGCGAAGTAGGTTCCGAAACGTGGGTTGTCGGCCAGATCAGGTCGTTGCACGGCGCGCAACATGCCGGGCCAGAGATGCTCGGGACAGCCCGCTATGGCGATATAGCCGTCAGCGGTGGGGAAGATGCCGTAGAGAGCGTTGACGAGGGGATGGCCGCCATTGGAACGGCCGGCCATTTGACCGGTGAGCAGGTAGTGGGTGTACTCACCGGCCTGAGCCCAGATCTGCCCGCCGAGCAGCGACACGTCGACCCGTTGACCCTGCCCCGTCCGTTCCCGCGCGAAAAGTGCGGCGAGTATGCCGGTGGTCAGATTCTGGGCGCCGCAATGGTCTGCGATGATGGCGCCGACAGGGGTCATGGGGCCGCCGTCGTCGCCGGTGGTGGAGATGATCCCGCCCGAGGCTTGACCTACCATGTCCGCCCCCTCCCGCTGGGCGTCCGCTCCACGGGGACCCAGGTAGGACGCGGCCGCCCAGATGAGCCGTGGGTTGATGGCGCCGAGCTCCTCGTAGCCGAGACCCCAGGACTCGAGCGTGCCGGGCATGAAGTTCGACACCAGTACGTCGGCGGAGGAGACCAGGCGTTCCAGCACCGCCTTACCACTCGGCTTGCGCAGGTCGAGGGTGATGGAACGCTTCCCCCGGTTGAAAGCCACGAACACGCCAGAATGCCGATCGGTCAGCGGGCTCACGTGGCGAGCGACGTCACCGATACCTGGCAGTTCAACCTTGATCACCTCGGCACCCAGGTCGTGCAACGCAGCTCCGGCTTGCGGCCCCTGCACCAACGTCGAAACGTCGATGACACGTACTCCCTCGAGTGCTCCAGACATAGCGGCCAATGCTAGCGGTGCGGCGGACCGACCTCATCCGGCGCGCTCGGCGTGGGCGCAGCCATGGCCCGGCCTCCCTCGGTGAGCAGGTTACGCCGCCACGGGCCCCGTTTGGTGTCGAGGGTGACCTCATAGGCTCCGGCCAGGCGGCTGAAGTATTCCGCCACCGTAAACCCCTCGGGACCGGCCACGTGGGGGCCGTACATCTCGTTGGCCGCGGCGATCATGACATCGCCGACCCCAAGCTGACGGTTTCCCTCCCCGGGGCCCACCGCTTGCATGGAGCCCTGCATGATCACCTCGAAGCGCTGACAATCGTGGGCGTGACGGGGCAAGACGCTGTGCGGGGGCATGCGGAACACCACGAAGGTGGGGGTCTCGGGGTCGTGGGGGTCGCCCATGGTGAAGATCGACAACGGCACACCTGCGTCATCCACCAGCGGTCGCAGGTAGTCAGCGGGGCAACGTCCCCAGAAACCGGGCTCGTCGGGTGAGAAGTGCACAGGAGCTCCTTCGCGTCTCTCGGGCCCTCCGGCCAGGCGAGGCCGGAGTTACTACTCAGTCTGGTCGAAAGCTCGCGGCCGTATGTTTCGGTGGTAGCGATTGATGACGTGGCGGGTCACACCGTTGAGCCGGTGGGTTCGGCCAATGGGCTCGGGGCGGCGACCCGACCAACCAGGATGGCTCCGGGCGGGGCGATGGCTACCGTTTGGCGTTGGTCGCCAGGGTTGTTTCGCCAGTTGGCCGGATCAGCACCGGTGCGCTGCACTGCACCCTGCCGTTTTCGTTGGTTCCCAAATCAACCCGGGTGCTGGCCGGCTCGGCGCTGGCGTCCCGGGCGACACACCGAATCGGTACCGAATCGGTCCGGAGACGCAACGAATCGTTATCGATTCGGTGCGAGGCGGAGGTGGCGCCTACCGTGCCGGGATGAACGAGCAGGTGACCCTGCGAGGGGAGAACGGGCTTCAGTTGGTGGCCGATGTCTACGGCCCGTCTACAGGCGCGCCCGCCCTTTTCTTCCACGGCTCCGGCCAGACCCGCCAGTCTTGGGGCCACGCGGCTGAGGCCCTGGCGGAACACGGATGGCGGGTCTACACCGTGGACCATCGGGGCCACGGCGACAGCGAGCGCTCCCCCGAGGGCGCATACGAGCACGCCGACGTGGCCAAGGATGTGACGGCCATCTGCGCCGAACTCGACCGTGACGCGCTCATCATTGGCGCGTCGCTGGGTGGCGGGGCGGCGCTGGTGGCTCAAGGGCTGGCCGAGCCGCCCCGTTACCGGGGCCTGGTGCTGGTCGACATCGCCCCCACCGTGGACATGGTCGGCGCCCGGCGCATCGTCAGCTTCATGGCCGCCAACCCCAACGGTTTCGCCACCCTGGAGGAAGCGTCGCAGAGCATTGGCGAGTATCGGGGCGCGGGCAAGGGCGGCCCCAGCCCGGCCGGGCTCACCCGGGTGCTCCGCCAGGGCGACGACGAGCGCTGGCGTTGGCACTGGGACCCCCGGCTGCTGGACTCCCGCCGGGCCTGGCTCACCGACCCGCAGGCAGCCACAGCAGCCCAAACCCGGCTCCGCACCCAGATGCTGGCCGGCGCCCGCCGGCTGCAAGCGCCGACCCTGCTGGTCCGGGGCGGTAGCAGCGATGTGGTCACCCCCGAGGCCGCCCGTGAACTCATCGAAGCCATCCCGCATGCCCGTTACGTGGACGTGACCGACGCCGGCCACATGGTGGCGGGGGACCGCAACGACGCCTTCACTCACGAGGTCGTGTCCTTCGCCGGCGCCCTGACGGACTGATCGCCCCGCCCGGACGGGGCCGGGGCAGCGCTGGCGGAGCAGCCGATCAAGGAGCACGTCGGTTGGCCAGCGAGTACGGTTCGCGGCAGCTGTTTTCCCTTGGGGGGTTCGCCATGAGCTACGACCTGGTTGTTCGCAACGGTACCGTCATCGATGGTTCGGGCTTGGCCCGCTACCGGGCCGATGTGGGGGTGCGCCACGGCCGCATCGCCACCATCGGACGCATCAAGGAACGGGGCCAGCACGAGCTCGACGCCGAAGGCCACGTGGTCACCCCCGGCTTCATCGACGGCCATACCCACATGGATGCTCAGATCGCTTGGGATCCGCTGGGCACCTCATCGTGTTGGCACGGGGTGACCAGCGTGGTGATGGGCAACTGCGGTTTCACCCTGGCGCCGGCCCGGGCCCATCAGCGCCACCTGGTGGTGCGCAACTTGGAACGAGCCGAGGAC
>JANPEN010000364.1:0-4274 GCA_031422955.1 Acidimicrobiia bacterium | reverse complement strand
TGATCGTGCCGTCGGCCAAGCTGGTCGTGAGGAGTTCCTCCACGAGGAGCGGCAGACCATCGGCAAAGTTGTCTATCAATGACGTGACACTCGAATCCACCAGCTCGGCACCGAGGCACATCGAGGTCATCGCCGTCAGTTCATCCCTGGTGAGACGTCGCAGCTCGACTCTGGTCGCTGATCTCCTCGCAACGAGGTCGCTCAGGACGCGGCTGGCGTGGCCAACGCCTTCGAGTCGGGTGGTCACCACGCACAGCACCGGTGCGGTCGCCACATTGTCCGCCACGTACTCGACCACGGCAACGGTGTCGGGATCCGACCAGTGAAGGTCCTCGAGCACGAGCAGGCACGCGTCGTCAGCGACAGAAGTCAGGAAGCGCAGGAGACTCTCGCCGATCTCCATCGCGCTGGCGTGGTACGTCGCCCCGCCCGCGACGCGCCACTCGGGAACGATCTGGTTCGGCATCGTGCCTTGCGCAAGACGATCGGGTTCGGACCCGCTGAGCACCTTGCTGACAACTGCTGACAACCAGCCCGTCGAGGCAACACCAGAGGCCCTTTGTTAGCCAACTCCACCGAAGTCGTCGAGCTCGACCGCGACACACTCCTCGCCGAACTCGGGTGGACCAACCGGACGACGTTGCTGAACGTCCACGAGTTCGACGTCGACCTCGACCGGTACGAACCGCTGCAGACCGCCATCGACGCTCTCGACGGGCTGTGACCGGGACCATCCGGGCCCAGCTCAACGCCGGCCGGAAGCTCGACCTCGCCGAGCACCGGCTCGGCCGCCACGCCGTGTTCGCCATCTGCCAGCGGGCCGGGAGCTATCTCGGCGAAGGCTTCGACCTACCCGGCCTCGACACCCTCGTGCTCGCCTTCCCGGGTCGTTCAAAGGCCGCATCATCCAATACGTCGGCCGGCTCCTGCGCCCCGACCCCGCCAAGACCGACATCGCCGTACACGACTACCACGACCCCCACGTCGCTGTGCTCGTCGCCATGGCCCGCAAACGCCACGCCACCTACCGCCAACTCGGCTTCAACCACCCCCACCCACCTCTCCTCCAGCCTACCCAGCAGACCCGACGACGCATTCTGAACAACACCCCGGGTGCTGGCCGTTGAGGAGAGCTATTTGCGTTCGTCGGTGACGACGGCGACGGCGGAAATCGTCGACGAGGCGCCGCGCTGTGGGGCACACTGGCGGTGTGACTGACGAGCTGCTTGACCGAATCGTGGTGGATCCCCAGATCTGCTTCGGGAAGCCCACCGTGCGCGGGCACCGGATCTGGGTCTCGCGCGTGCTCGGGTACCTGGCCGAGGGCTGGTCCGTCGAGCAGATCGTCGAGGAGTTCCCGGGCCTCGAGCCAGTCGACGTCCGGGCATGTATCGCCTACGGTGCTCGGCTAGCGGTGTCCGCGGTGTTCTCACCGTCAGTGGCTGGCAGGTGAGCGTCACTTGCCCGTCGTAGACGACGAGATCTGGCCCGCCGTCGTGAGAACTACCGTGAGAACTATCAGGCGGGGAAACCTGGTCGCTGGTGGTCGTTGAGGGGCAGCAACGGGCAGTGCACTCACCGAGGTGGGGGGTAGTATCGGGCAGTCGCGGTTGTTGCTGGCCGCTGGGGGTAACACCGATCGCAAGTTCTACGGATCAGAAGGTTGGGGGCCGATGTTGGGCTTGATCTGGCGCAGCACGCGGCGGCGGAGGCAGGGTATACCTCTGGCTGCGCCCTGCAACGGCTCCAACTGATCGGATCGCCGGGTACGCGCCGCTGACGGGTTGGTCTTATGGACAATCTGACCGTATGGCCGCTCCTTGGGGAACCGGTGGTCCACACTGGACGTCAGTACAGCCATGGCGTCTCGATTCTTGTCCTTCGTAGTGCTGATCTCCTTAGCAGCAACCGCGTGCTCGGCCTCAGCTACCTCCGTGACCCTTGAGGCGGGCGAAGCACCACGCGAAAGTGCGGTTCCCGACGCGGTGTCGAACCTCGACTTCGCCCCGCCGGAAGGCGGACAGTTCGCCAACACCGTCAGGGAGTATTGCGAGCAGACTGGCGACCCTGGAATCGAGATGAGGTTTCGGGCGACGGTGTCCCACGTCGACAACACCGGCCCCGCTCCATGGACCACCTTCGCGGTCAGCGAATGGTTCACCACCGACATCGGTACCTGGGTGGGCCTGTGGTCCCCGGGGTTCGCTGGCCAAGCGGGCGATGAATGGCTTGTCGCTTCTTCACGGTATCCCGTGGGCAACCAGACTTCTGGCGATGTGTACTGGTGCGAGAGTGAACCGTTCTCCGACACCGTCTATGAGACGTGGACCACACGCTACGGAGCGACCGCCGTCGCCGGCGCCGATGAGGCCGAGACCCCCATGGAGCGACGAGCCGCCGCCGTGCTGGTTGAGAACGAAGCGCGCTGGCGGGACAACAAGCCATCGAGCTACACCTACGCGGTCAGAGTTTATTCTAACTTCGGCGATGGGCTGGTAGGCCGCTGTGGCAACGGACATGTTCGCGTCGCTGTCGAGAACGGCGAGGTCCTCCAGGCCCGTTCCCTCCCGATGGGGTGCGACGTTCACCCCGAGGACGTTCCCCGCCTCGAGGACCTGTTCGACCTGGCCAGACGAGCAGCCGGAGCGGCCGAAGGAAACATCGAGTACAGCACCGAGTTCGGTTTCCTACGCGAGCTGTCCGCCGCTGATCGATCCATCCAGGTCTCGGTCCACGTTTCGTCCTTCGACGTGGGAGCGTTCCCACTCAGCGAAGACCCCCTGGCCGAACTCGGAGACAAACGGGCCCAATGGGAAAGAACCGGTCCTTCCTCTTACACGTGGGCACTCGAAATGCGGTGTTTCTGTGCCATCGACGGGCCGATCCAACTGAGTGTCATTGACCGACAGCCAAACCCGAGACAGGAGCTCGGCGCACAAACGGTTGAGCAACTATTCGACATCATCGAGCAAAGCGGCGGCGCCGATAGTCTCCAAGTGGCCTATCACCCGGACCTCGGCTACCCCATCGAAATACGAATCGATCGCTACTTCAATGGATCTGATGATGAGATCGATTACTTCGTCCGTAACCTCATAGCCCGTTGACGGTGGCTAGTCCCACGCATAATCGCGGCTTCTCTCTTGCCGTGGGGCCTATGCGGCGTCACCGGAGCGCCTCGCGGCTGCTGAACATGCGTACGAAGAGACCGATCCGTGTTCACCAGGACGGCCGGCGGCTCGTACCACCCGCAGACCATCTCCCAGGCTCTAGCTCGCCGATCCCAAGGCCATGGGCTCCCCCGCTTGACGGCGCACGGCCTGCGCCATACGAGTGCCACCCTCATGCTGGCCAGCGGCGTCGCCCCCGGCGCAACCCCCCCCCAAGGCGGTGCCTCAGTCCTCTTGGCTGCCGCAGGAGCCGCTCTGCTGGTCGTGCCTAGCCTGGCCGGCGGCTGAACCCGGCTGGTGTTCCCGCGCCCTGCCGGCCGGTCGCCAGTTGAACTCCAGCGATCCTCATACCGTTCGGTATTGTGCCATCGAACGGTATGAGGGTAATGGGGGTCGCCACCGTCAGGGCGCGGTCAAGGCGCGGCATGGCGATGTCCGCTCCACGATGATCGACTCGCTCGAATGGCAGGATCCCGCCGTGTCGAGTGATCACCCGCGGAACCGTTCAGCTAGTCAGTGCGGATGCCGCGACCGATCCAACCGCTACTGACGTGCGGTGCGTCGGCGTGAAGCTCGACGAATCGAAAACTGCAGCGGCGCCGAGGCCGGCCGCACTGTCGCCCTGCCCCGGATGCCGGCGCGTTCATTTGATGATCTGCAGCGAATCGCATCCGAGGAAGGTCCACAGCTGGCCGCCCGGGGCCGCGGAACTTGCCTTTGACAAAGCCTCGATTGGCGCTTGGCTCGAACTCTGCCTGGGTCGGATTGAAATGCACCACGTTGTCGAGGTCGGTGTCTCTCGTCCGCTCGTCGAGCCGGCAATGGCCGCGCTGGCCGTCACCGATATGACCGGCGTTCATCTTCGTCACATCCCGTCGCGTCAGCAGTTCAGCTGCCCAGACCGAGCCGGGCGAGTTCGCTGTCCAACCTCTTCCGGGTCCGCTGCTCGCGATTGACGGTCTCCGTCATCATGACGCGCCGGAGGACCTCGGCAGTGCCCGTGACGGCGAGATCGTTGTCGCTGATGCCCCGGGCACGTTGTTCCGCGGCGATGAGCAGAATCGTCGTGGTGGGCGAGCGAGCCCGGCTCCAGGTGTCGTCGAG
>JANPEN010000363.1:0-2823 GCA_031422955.1 Acidimicrobiia bacterium | reverse complement strand
CCGCTCGTCACAGGCTGCCGGTCAGTACGAAGGCCCGTGGTGCAGCGCCTGGCGACAGCGAGCGCTCCAAGGTCTGACCAGCTCCACCTTTGTTCGTTTCACTTCGCGTCGTAATGGGCCCCCCACCCGGAGCGCACGAGTAGACACGACCAGAACGGTTCTGCGCGCAACGTGTACGCGCGGATTGGAGCCCGTTGGCAAAGGTGCTGGTCAGAGCTTCGGGCCCACCATGCTGGCCGGTGCCGCTGTACACGTTGCGCGCAGAACCCCTCCGCAGGTCGGCAGAGCGGGCCATTCCAACGCAAGGGGTAGCGCCGGCAACGGCCATCGTGACCGATCCTCGGGCGCCTGCTCGTTTCGCGGCCGATTGGAGTAAGCCTGCCAGCCCACCGCCGTGGTGGTGGGCGTTCGGCCCCCAGACGGGTCCCTCTTCGAGTCCAAGTCGGCACCGGATCAGGGGGCGAAGCGTGACTCCAGGGCGTAGATCTCGTCGAGGCCCATAAGCTGGACGAACTCGTCGAAACCGTCGAGCTGGGTGCCTTCGGCCGCCTCTTCGCAGCTACCGGTTCGCCGTATCGACGCCAGGGTGGCGCGCATGGCCCGCGAGGCGCTCAGCAGGGCCGCCACCGGAAAGATCACCAACCGGAAGCCCAGCTCCCCGAGTTGGGCCAAGCTCATGGGAGGGGTGCGCCCGCCGTGCACCCAGTTGAACAGCAACATATGGCCAGCCAACTCCGTAGCCACCCGCTCGATCTCCGCCTCGGTCTGGGGGGCCTCCACGAAGAGCATGTCGGCGCCGGCGTCGGCGTAGCGCTTAGCCCGCTCCAAAGCAGCCTCCAGTCCCTCCACCGCTCGGGCGTCGGTGCGGGCGATGATGACCAGGTCGGGGTCGTGGCGGGCCGCCACTGCGGCGGCGATGCGGGCGGCGTGTTCGGCGGCAGACACCAGCACCTTGCCGGCCAGATGGCCGCATTTCTTGGGGGCGGCCTGGTCTTCCAAGTGCAGGGCGGCCACCCCGGCCCGCTCGTAAGCCTGCACCGTGCGGATCACGTTGAGCGCGTTGCCATAGCCGGTATCGGCATCGGCAATGAGGGGAATGCCTACCGCCGCCGCTAGCCGAGCCGCATGATCGGCCATCTCCGTCCCGCTCAACAGACCCACGTCGGGCCGGCCTAGCAGCGAGGCCGAGGTCCCGAACCCAGTCATGTAGACCGCTTCGAAACCGGCCTGTTCCACCAGCCGGGCCGACAGGGCGTCGAAGGCGCCTGCGGCCAGCAGCGGCTCGGGGCGAGCCAGCAACTCCCGCAAGCGGGCGGCGGGCCGGGTGGGACCGTGCAACAGCTCCATGGCCGCCCATGGTGACACGTCGGGACCCGCACCAGGACGCTGGTCGCAGGGGCCCGGCGTCCGCGCTGGCTAGCGTCGCGCCGGTGACGAATAGCTTCGACCGCTTCCGCGCCCACCCGTGGCACGGCCTCTCCGTTGGCGATCAGGCACCCACCATCGTGGAGGCCTACATCGAGATCACCCCGCTGGACGCGGTGAAATATGAGGTGGACAAGCGTTCCGGTTACCTGCGGGTGGACCGCCCCCAGGGCAGCTCAGCGTTGCCCCCGACCCTGTACGGCTTTATTCCCCGTACCTATTGTGGGGGGCGGGTTGCGGCCCTGACGCCAGGCGCTGAGGTGGGTGACGGTGATCCGCTCGACATCTGCGTGTTGAGCCAACAACGCATCGACCGAGCCGAGGTGGTTCTGAGCGCCAGGGTACTGGGTGGTATCCAGATCCTCGACCACGGCGAGGCTGACGACAAGATCGTTGCCGTGCTGACCAGCGACACCGTGTTCGATTACGCCAAAGATCTGAAAAAGCTGCCCACCGCGGTGGTCAATCGAATGATCCATTACTTCGCCACCTACAAGATGGATATGACCGGCGGCCAACCCAACACTATTGAGATTGTCGGAACCTATAGCGCCGACGCCGCCTACAACGTCATCCTTGCCGCCATGGCCGACTATGACGAAGAGTTTGGTGTAGAGGATCGCCGCCAGCCCTAACATCAGCCGGAAGAGCCCTGGAAGCCCTGGTGCAGCGCTCGCCTCGCTTGGGCGGACGTGGCGACGGGCCGGCTGACACGAGGGTGAAAGCTACAGATCCAACAGGGCGTTCTCGACGACCTCGGTGAGGGCGGGGTGGATATACCACACATCATGCGCCATCTCGTCAACCGTCTGGCCGAAGCGCATACCCTGGAGCAATGGTTGGATCAAGATCGAAGCCTGTGGACCAATGATGTGGGCGCCCAGCAGTTGGCGGGTCTCCCGGTGGGCGACCAACTTGCAAAAGCTGGTGGAGTCTTCCATGGCCCAGCCATAGGCGGTGCCGCCGTAATCCTTCGAGGTCACCAGGTACGGCAGCCCTGCCGCGTGGGCGGCCCGTTCGGTGAGGCCTACCCCGGCGATCTGGGGATGGCCGAACACCGCGTAGGGCACCAGCGCGCGGTCGATCCGGCGCCACTGGTCGGGCTGGTCGTGTTGGGCAATGTTGTGGAACACCACTCTGCCCTCGGCGTTGGCCAGGTGCTTGAGCTGCCACTCGTTGGTCAGGTCCCCCAACGCCCACACCCCTTCAACGTTGGTGCGCAGGTGCTCGTCGCTCAACACCCGGTGACCGCTTTCGTCGGTGGCGATGCCGGACGCGGCCACGTTGAGCCGGTCGGCGTTGGGGACCCGTCCCGTCGCCACCAACAAGCAGTCCGCCTCCAGCGTGAAGGCACCGTGGGGCCCCGTACCCCGCAGCACCACACCGCGCCCGCCCGCG
>JANPEN010000362.1:0-2835 GCA_031422955.1 Acidimicrobiia bacterium | reverse complement strand
TAAAGTTAAACCGTTCCCCCCAGATTCGCCCCGGGTGCTTCGGCCCCGGGGCGAATCCGGTGTTAGGGGGCTCCGTTGTTAGGGGGCTAGGTCGACCACTGCGGTGCCTTGCACGGCGGTGACGCCATCTTCGGCCACCATGGTGAGATCGATCTCGACCGTGTGAGCACCTTCGTCGGTGTCCGTCACCGCCCCCCGGCACACCGGGTGGGAGTCAACCAACATGGTGGTGCGAAACACCGTGTCCAGTTTCTGGATGCGACACCCGGGGGCCCAGCGATGGATCATGGCGGCCAAAAAGCCTTGGCTCATCACCCCCGGCACGATGGCCCCGGGCAGGCCCTCGGCCTTGGCGAACTCGTGATCGGTGAAACGACCCCAGTTCATGCCGGCCGAATCGCAGAACAGCCGTACTCGTTCCAAGGAGACGTCGGGGTGGGTTTCAGGCAGGTCATCGCCCAACTCGACCTCGGAGAACACCACGTTTAGCCCTCCATCGCTTTGATCTGGCGCAGATCGACGGTGGCCACCGGCTCGTCGCGCTGGTTGAAGAAGTTGATGCGATGCACGATGAACACCATGGTCCCGGAGCGCCCGGTTTTGGCGTAGATGTCCGCGATCTGGCTGCGACCGGACAGCTTGTCTCCTACCCGGATGGGGCCGTGGATCTCGACCGCTTTGCCGCCATCGATGCTTCGGCCCTTGCCCAGGTCGGGGAAATCCTTGGGCATCATGTTGCCCGGCGAGTTCCCCAGGCAGCCGATGAAGAGGGGATGGGCCTGAAAGTCGGGATGGTCGGGATCGCAATAGCGAGGGTCCTCGTCGCCGCAGGCATGCGCGTAGTTGAGCACCCGCGGTTGGTCGATCTCGTAGTGGGACCGATGGAACTCCACCCCGACCCACGTCGCTTTCATGCTTTCCAGGTCAATCACCGCAGTACCGCCTATCGGAAGGTGCGTGGTTGGCAGCGCCCGGCTCGAAGCCCGGCTACCAGATCCTCGATGTTATGGATGGAATCGTCGAACTCGGTGGCGGCGTAGCCGATCCGGCTGACGATGTGGGAATCGCTGCCCCCGAAGCCCCCGTAGCCGTAGCGGGCCGCTTCGGTTTCGGACCATTCGTCCTCACCCGGGCGGCTGCCACCGTTGTACACCTCCACCAGTTCTACGCCGGGGACCGGGCCTTTTCGCTCGTAGTGGGCGAACAGGCCCACATTGGGTCGGCCCGGATGACACGGCGCCGCCACCGCCCCACAGCGAAGGGCCTGGTCGAGGACCTCGCCCAAGGGGTGGTCGAGTCGGGCGAAATCGAGGGCGTGGACCAGATCCTCGTTGACCCCGAAGACCAGCACATGGCCGTAGTCGGTTTCCACCTCGCTGGCTTTGAGGATGAGCAGACCGAAACGGTCTTCGAGCTCGCGATAGTCCGAGACGTCGTCGAATTGTCGATGCTCGGTCAGCACGAAACCGTCGAGGGGGAGTTCTTTCTTGCGGATCCACTGGCAGTAGTTCTCGACCTTGGCCCGACCATCGTCGGAACGCACCGAGTGGGTGTGCAGGTCGAGAATCATCTGGTTTCTGGTCAGAGCCGGTTCAGGACGCGAGCGGGTTCAGGACGTGGGCCGGAAGCGCACCACCGCGAAGGCTTCGCCGTCGCTGCGTTCCTGGTTCTGGAAATCGGCCACCACGGCCATACCGATGCGTACGTCGGCGGGTTCGCAGCCCACGATGTGGGTCAGGATGCGGGGCCCCTCCTCGGTCTGGACGTAGGCCATCAGGTAGGGGCAGGCGGCGGCAAAGGGTGGCACCTGGTTCTGGTGGGTGACGGTGAAGGTGTAAACCACCCCGCGACCCGAAGCCACGAAATGCTCGATCTCGCCCGATAGGCAGCTGGCACACACCCCGCGGGGCTTGTGCTGCACGGTGGCACAGGACCGGCACCGCTGCAGCACCAACTCGCCGCGGGCCGCGCCTTCCCAGTAACCCCGGGTCTCCCAGGAGGCATACACCGACGGATGGGTGAGATCGGCCATCACTCGACTCCCAGAATCAACGTGGCGCCGCTGTGGGCCACCCCCAACGTGCCACCGGTACCGTGGGCCACCGCCAGTTTGGCGTTGGCCACCTGCCGATCACCGCATTCGCCCCGTAGCTGTTTGACCGCTTCGATCACCAGGAAAATGCCCCGCATGCCGGGATGGTTGTTGGACAACCCGCCGCCGTCGAGGTTGACCGGCAGGGCGCCGCCCAGGCCGATGCGCCCGCCGGACACGAAATCTCCGCCTTCGCCCAGTTGGCAGAAACCCAGGTTCTCCAGCGTGAGCAACACGGTGATGGTAAAGGAGTCATAGACCATGGCCAGGTCGATGTCGGAGCGTTGCACTCCAGCCATGGCGAAGGCCCGTTCCCCGGCGTGGCGGGCACCCATGGTCAACAGATCGGGTGAGCCGATCTCTTGATGGCACACCGACTCCCCGCAGCCCAGTACCAGCACCGCCTTTTTGGCCAGGTCCTGGGCCCGTCGGGCCGAGGTGACGACCACCGCGCCGCCCCCGTCGCTGATGATGCAGCAGTCCAACAGGTGCAACGGCGCCGAGATGAGGCGGGAGGACAGCACGTCGTCCACCGTGATGGGGGTGCGCATCTTGGCCAAGGGGTTCAGAGAGGCGTGGCGGCGCATGGTCACCGCGATCTCGGCCAGTTGCTCGGAGGTGGTGCCGAACTTCTCCATGTGCAGCTGGGCGACCATGGCGTAGCTGCCCACCGTGGTCATCCCGTAGGGGGACTGGAAGGAGTCCCAGGCGTTGCGGGTGCCGTGGGCCATGCCGGTGCCGAT
>JANPEN010000361.1:0-10792 GCA_031422955.1 Acidimicrobiia bacterium | reverse complement strand
GTCGTCTTCACCGAAGATGTCGGCCGTTTCCCTTGACTTGGCTTTCGGCCCCTCGTCACTGCCGGCGGCCTTGGCGAGTGCGTCCTTCCCCCGGTCCTCGTAACGGTCGAAGCCGGCGGCGATGACGGTGACGCGCACCTCGTCACCCATGGCGTCGTCGATGACGGCACCGAAGATGATGTTGGCGTCGGGGTGGGCCACCGAGTGGATGACCTCGGCCGCGTCGTTGACCTCGAGGATGCCCAGGTCGGAACCGCCGCTGATGTTGAGCAGGATCCCCCGAGCTCCCTCGATGGAACTTTCCAACAACGGGCTGGAGATGGCCGCCCTGGCCGCGGTGAGGCCGCGTCCCTCGCCGGAGCCGTAGCCGATGCCCATGAGGGCAGAACCGGCGTCGGACATGATCATGCGCACGTCAGCGAAGTCGGTGTTGATCAGGCCGGGGGTGGTGATCAGGTCGGTGATGCCCTGCACGCCCTGCAACAAGATCTCATCGGCCATGTTGAAGGCGTTGAGCATGGAGGTCTTCTCGTCAGCCACCGTGAGCAGGCGATCGTTGGGGATGACGATCTGGGTGTCGACCTTGGCCCGCAGGGCGGCGATACCTTCTTCGGCCTGCACCGAGCGACGCCGGCCTTCAAAGGTGAAGGGCCGGGTGACCACCCCTATGGTGAGGGCTCCGCCGCTCTTGGCGATTTCGGCGATGACGGGGGCGGCACCAGTACCGGTGCCTCCACCCTCACCGGCGGTAATGAAGACCATGTCCGCCCCGGCCAGGGCCTCGGCCAGATCGGCTTGGGCTTCCTGGGCGGCTTGACGACCGACCTCGGGGTCGCTGCCCGCCCCCAGCCCACGGGTGATCTCACGCCCGATGGCCAGCTTGACGTCGGCGTCGCTCATGAGCAGCGCCTGGGCGTCAGTATTGACGGCGATGAACTCCACGCCCTTGAGCCCGGCGTCGATCATGCGATTGATGGCGTTGACGCCCCCACCGCCGACGCCGACCACCTTGATGACCGCCAAATAGTTCTGCGGGATTCCGGCCATGCCTGTGCCTACCTTTCCCACGATCTCATGGCAGCCGATACTCGACGGCCGCGCCACAAGGGCGCAGCCGCAACCGGCAAGGCTACCGATCTGTCCCGGAGCGGGTCAAACAGCGTCTGTGTGGGCCAGTGGTGGGTGGCTTGGCGCCGGCCCGGTATCGGGGCCATCATCGCCCCGCCTCGGTTTCGCAATCGGCGTCGCGTTTGACCAGAGGACGGCGCGGCACCCGCACGTCGATGGCCTCCAGGCAACTTTGATCGACGCGAGCCAGCACGGTTTCCAGGGCCAGCAGTTTCATCTGCACCTGATCGGCGGGACCGAACGCGACGGTACCGCCAGGGGCCAGCAGCAGCTCTACATCGCCACCGATGAAACGTAGCCCGTTTACCCGGCTGAGCAGGGCGGGTGACATCTGGGCGAGAATGCCCACCCCCCGGGCGGCCGCTTCGGTCAGCACCGCGCCGGGCACTGCGCCGGGGGCGGTGCCCTCGACCCGTTTCAGGTCGGGCAGGGGGGCGTCGCGCGCCTCCAACAGATGCCCGGCGGAATCGACCGCCAGCCAGCGTCCGATGGCGGACTGGACCTGGGCGATGGCGCGCCGTTCAACCACCGTGATGCGCACCGAGGCTGGCCAGTTGCGTGACACCCTGGCGGTGGCCACCCACGGCACCAGGGCCTCGATACGACGGGCGGAGAGGTCAGGATCGATGTCGGTGAGCTGGGTGCCGATGTCGATCCCGCTGGCCGCGACGATGGCTTCGCGCTGATCGTGGCTCCAGCCGGTTACCGCGATGCTGTCCACGTCGACCAGCGCGCTGCGAGTCAGGGCAAAGCAGCCCATGGCCACGACCAACACGCTGCCCACCGCCAGCAGGCGGGCTCGCCGCCGGCGACGTTCGTCCCGAGCGACGGCCGCCCGTCGGGCCTCGAAGCGGGGATCCACGCCAGCCGCATTTATCCCAACCAGGGCGGCCGGGTCGGGGTCACGGTCGCGTTCGGCGAACAGCACAGCTCGACGGTCGACCGGCGCGCCAGTATGGGTGTCACTCACACTGCCACTGCCAACCGCAATGCCACTGCCGACAATGGTGCCGGTGTCACCCCTGTTGTCGGTATCGGTATCGGCATCGGTATCGGTGGGCGGGGGTGGCGAGTTCATCGCGGCTCCTGGATCCCTGCGGGCCCGAACCAGGGGGCCAGGGGCGTACGGAACCCGATGAGGCGGGTCTCTGGCTCCAGCAAAGGCCCCCCGACGGCGAGGACCCGGCGGCGCAACTCCCCCATCAGGGCGTACACGTCTTCGGCGGAGCCGTCGGGATCGGCCTGAATGAAGTTGGCGTGTTTGTTGGAGACCTCGGCGGTGCCCACCCGCAGACCCTTAGCCCCGGCGGCTTCGATGAGGCGACCGGCGGAATCCCCTGGTGGGTTGGTGAACACCGAGCCGGCATTGGGTCCGCCCGGCTGGTTGGCCCTGCGCCAGGCGACGATCTCTGCGATGAGCGTTTCTGCATGCGCTCGGTCGCCCCTGGTGAGGCCCAGGCGAGCCCGTACCACGATTTGATGGGGACCCAGCGCAGAGGACCGGTACCCCAGCTGCAACTCAGCTAGCCCGACCCAGCGACGAGAACCAGCCCTGGTCAAATCGACCACCTCAGCGGCCAGCAGCGAGGCAGCCATGTCCGAGCCGTGTCCGCCGGCGTTCATGGCCACCGCGCCCCCCACCGTGCCTGGCACGCCCACCGCCCACTCGAAGCCCCGCCAGCCGGCCGCCGCGCTGCGTCGGGCCACGACCGGTAAAGCGGCAGCCGCCCCCGCCACCAGTGCGTCGGTGCCCAGCTCGATGCCTGCGAAACCCTCCCCCAGCACCACCGCTACCCCCTCGAAACCGGTGTCGGCCACCAGCAGGTTGGAGCCGCGGCCTATGACCAGGGTGGGGACCCCTGCGGGGCCCACGATGGCGGCCAAGGCGTCGAGCTCGTCACTGGTTTCCACCGTCACCAGAACCGCGGCGGCACCGCCCACCCGGTAGGTGCAGCGGGGGGCCAGCGATTCGTGACGTTGGGCTCTGGCCCCGAAACAGGCCTCGAGCTGGTCCACCACGGGCGCGAGCCCGACCGGGGCCGGGCCGTCGGGGACGCGGGGCTCGGCCACAATCACGGCAACCGCCCAGACAGCTGGGCCTGGATCTCGTCGGCCAGGGTGGTCAAATCCCCCGCCCCCAGGCTCACGCAACAATCGCCGGGACGCAGGGTGGCCAACAGGTAGGTGACGACATCTCGACGGTGGGGCAGGTAGGCCAACGGTCGCCAGGGATGGGCGTCGAGGGCGGCGTTCGCTACCAGCCGCCCGGTGACCCCCGGACGGGGGCGTTCCCCGGCTCCGTAGACATCGGTCACGGCAATCAGGTCGGCGTCCACGAAGGCGTCACGGAACTGGTTCCCCAACGCTTCGATGCGGCTGTAGCGATGCGGTTGAAACACCGCCACCAGCCGAGACCAGGCTCCCGAACGCAGCGCGGCCAAGGCCGCGGCCACCTCGGCGGGCAGGTGGGCGTAGTCATCAATGAAGGTGACGCCGGCGGTCTCGCCGCGAAACTGCAGGCGCCGAGCCACACCGGCGAAGCGGCCCAACGCCCGTTGCACCGCCTCGAAACCGACCCCCAACTCCAAGGCGGCGGCGGCCGCCGCGGTGGCGTTGGCGGCGTTGTGCACCCCCAGGATGGGTAGCGACAACGGACCCAGGTCACGGCCTCGCCGGATCAGGTTCCAGGCCACCCCGTGGCCGCCCGACACCGCCACGGGCCCCGACACCGGATCAACGATGCGGTAGTCGGCGTCGGGATGCTGCCCGAAGGTCACCAGGCCCGGATGGTTCGCCGCCGCTGCGGCGCGGGCCAGGGCGGCACCGTCAGGCCCGTCGATGCCGATCACGGCAGCACCCCTGGTGCTGCTCACGAACCGCTCGAAGGCGGAACGGACGTTGTCGTAGCTGCCGTAGTAGTCCAGGTGGTCCGCTTCGACGTTGGTGACGATGCAGGCAGCGGGGTCCAAGACCAAGAAGGTGCCGTCGCTCTCGTCCGCTTCGACCACGAACTGCTCGCCGCTGTCCCAGGCGGCGCCGCTGCCGATCTCGTTGAGGTCCCCACCGATCAGGAACGACGGTGCCAGGCCCGCCTCCACCAGGATCAGGGCCAGCATCGAGGACGTGGTGGTCTTGCCGTGGGTGCCGGCCACCGCCACGGTGGACCGGAGCCGACACAGCGCCGCCAGCACATCGGCTCGGCGCACGACTTCCAGGCCGGCCGCTTTGGCCGCCACCACCTCGGGGTTGGTCGCGGGGATGGCGGTGGAGATGGCGACCAGCTCGGCGTCGCCGAGATTGGCGGCGCGATGGCCCACCGCCACCGCCAAGCCCAGGGCACCGAGGCGCTCCACGGTGGGCCCGTCCTTGAGGTCGCTGCCGGTGACCTGGTGACCCAGAGTGGCCAGGATCTCCGCGATGGCGCTCATTCCCGCCCCACCGACACCGACGATGTGGACACGGCGCGCCCGGCTCAGGTCGACCACCGCCCCCTTCTCCGGGGGCACGGGGACCATCGCCGCCTCTGGCTTGAAGGGGTCGCTCACGGGTGCTCCTGCCAACGCCGTTGGGCGTGGTGAACCACCAGGTCCGCTACCCGGTCCGCCGCGTCGGGTCGGCCTACCGTTCGGGCCGCTTCTCCCATGGCGGCCAGCCGGCCGGGGGTGGCCAGCAACGCATCCAGTTCGGTCATGAGTCGTTCAGCGTCGAGGTCACGATCAGCGATCACGACCGCTGCCCCTACCCCCTCGAGCACCTTGGCATTGGCGGTTTGATGGTCTTCGGTGGCGATGGGCAGCGGAACGAGTATGGCCCCCACCCCCACTGCGGCCAGCTCTGACACGGTGGAGGCACCAGCCCGGCTCACCACCAGGTCGGCGGCGTTGAGGGCCACCGCCATAGCTTCCTCGTAGATGATCGGCTGGTAGACGAGCTGGTCAGCGCTGGCGGGTTCGTCACTGGCGGGGTCGTCTCCCAGCCCGGGGGGGCGTTCGGCCCAGCCCCGGTCCCCGACCACATGGCGCACGGCGAGATCACCGCGGTCCGCCCAACGCGGAACCGCCCCCCACACCGCCCGGTTGATGGTCCGCGCCCCGAGGGAGCCGCCGTAGGCCAGCACGAGGGTGCGGTGGGGTCCCACGCCCAGCCGGGCTCGGGCAGCCACCCGGGCCGCCTCTCGTTGGGCGGGGCTGGCCGGTCCGGCCAGCTCTGGACGCACCGGGTTGCCGGTGAGCACCGCCCGAGGCAGATCGGTGTGTTCGAAGGACACTGCGCAGGCCCGGGCGGCCCGGCCCACCAGGCGGTTGGCCGCACCGGGCACCGCGTTCTGTTCGGCCACCACGATGGGGATGCGCAACACGGCGGCGGCCAACCCGCATGGCGCCGAGGCGTAGCCGCCGAGAACGAGTACCACGGCCGGGCGCCGCCGGATCAGCAGGGCCAGGGAAGCGAGGGCGGCGACGACTAGGCCGACCACCGCGGCGATGTTCTGAGTGCTCAGTCGTCGCTGCACCCCGCGACCAGGCAGCAACGTGACCGAGAACCCGGCATTGGGGACGCGGGTGGCTTCGACACCGCGGCGCGAACCCACGAAGTGGATGGCGGAGCGTGGGCAACCCCGTTCGATCAGCGCCTCGGCGATGGCTACCCCGGGGCTGACGTGGCCCACCGTGCCGCCGCCGGCCACGACGAGCCACGGTCGCCGCCGCCTGGCAGCATGGCCGGCGGGGTCGCGAGAGTTCCGGGAAGGCCCGCTGGCCTCATCGCCGGCCTCATCGCCGGCCACATGACGGGCCTGGTGACGGGCCCGGCGGGCGGCGAAAGGGAAGGCGAGCGGCACCGGTCCCGACTGTGGCACACCTGGCCTCGGCACCGGTGGATGGCTCCGGCGAGTGGTGGAATCGACACGCAGCGGGCGAGGTGCTGCGGTGGCTGAACCCTGGCCGTTGGGCTTGGCGTGTGCGCTCATACGCCGGCCGGCTCCGGTCGGCGGTCAGATTCGAGCCGGTCAAGGGCCTCCGGGTGGGTCGACCCCAGCTGGCTGGTGCCTGGCCGGCCGCTGGGGCGGAGACGGATCTGGCGGGCAACGTTGAGCAGCAGACCGCTGGCGGCCATGGACATGACCAGCGAGGATCCACCGGCGGACACGAAGGGCAGGGGTACCCCGGTGATGGGCAGGAGGCCGACCACGGCGCCGATATTCACAAACGCCTGGACCACGAACCAGGCGGTGATACCGGCGGCCAGTAGCATCCCGAAGGGGTCGGGGGCGCCGAAGGCGGTGCGGATACCGACCAGGGCCAAGCCCACGAACAGGGCGATGACCACCGCCGCGCCCACGAAACCGAACTCCTCGGCGATGATGGCAAAGATGAAGTCGGTGTGGGCGAAGGGCAGGAACCCCCATTTGGCCCTGCTGGCCCCCACGCCCACCCCCGAGAGGCCGCCCTCGGCCATGGCCATCCAGGCCTGCATGGTCTGCCAGCCCGTGCCTTGGGGGTCTGCGTCGGGGTGCAGGAAGGCCAGGATCCGCGCCCTCCGGTAGGGCACCGCGATGGCCAGCGCCAGCGCCGTACCGGCCATTATCCCGCCTACGGTGGCCAGCCAACGTACGGGCAAGCCAGCCACGTACAACATGGTCAACACGATGGCGGCCAGCACGATGCTGGTACCCAGATTGGGTTGCAACATGACCAGCAGGATGATCACGGAGGTGACGATCCCCACCGGCGCCAGGGTCGCGTTGATCCTGTCGACGTAGCCGATGCGCCGGCCCAGCAGCGCCGCGCAGAAGACCAACAGGCCGAGCTTGGCCACCTCGGAAGGCTGGATGACCATCGGCCCGTAGCCCAGCCAGCGGGTAGCGCCGTTGGCGTCGACCCCAACCCCGGGGATCAACACCGCGCCAAGCAGGGCGACGCAGGCCAGAAGGGCAGCCCCAGACCATCGCGCCCAACGGTGATAGTCAACTCGCTGGGTCAAAAGCAGGACCACCGCGCCGATGGTGGCCCAGATGGCCTGACGCTTGAAGTAGTACCACGAGTTGTCGAAGGCCTCGAGGGAGACCACCGAGCTGGCCGACATGACCATGACCAGCCCGATGAGGTTGAGCATGACGATGATGCCAAGCAGGGTCACCGATTCAGCAGTGCGTCGTCCGCTGGGTCTGCGCCACGAGCGAGGCCGACCGGCGGGGGTTGGGTGGTGGTGGTTGGGACTCAAGGGTGGCTCCCGACCCAAGCCCGAGCGGCTCGGGCGAAATCATCGCCGCGCTCGGCGTAGTTCTGGTAGGCGTCGAAACTGGCGCAGGCCGGGGACAACATGATGGCGTCACCCGCTTGGGCCAAGGCCGCGGCGGCGGCTACCGCGTCGTGCATGCCGCTGGTGACGGTCTCCACCACGATGGAACCGGCGAATACTGCGGCGACCTCCTGGGCCGCGGCGCCAATGGCCACCACCGCCCGTAGCCGGTCGGCGGCCTGGGCCAAGGGGGACAGGTCCAGGCCTTTGTTCTGTCCACCGGCGATGAGAACCACCCGCTCGTATCCGGCCAGGGCGGCCAGGGTGGCGTGGGGGGTGGTGGCCTTGGAGTCGTCGTAGAAGCGGCGTCCGGCCCCCTCCGCCACCAGCTGCACCCGATGGGCCAGTTGGGTCCAGGTGCGCACCACCTCAACGGCAATGCCCCGATCGGCGCCGGCGGCCAGACCGGTGGCCAGGGCGGCCAGGGCGTTGGCGATGTCGTGGGGCAATGAACGGGCCAGCTCCTCCACGGCCAGCAGGGCGGCGCCTTGGGCGTCGATGAGTTGCCCGTTGCCCACCCCGAAACACCCCGTTGCCGGCGTGGAAAGGGAAAAACCGACGTGGCGGGCGGGAGCGAGGGCTAGGTGGCGGGCCACCACGGGATCAGCGAGGTTCCCGATGGCGATGTCGTTGGGGCCCTGGTCGGCCCAGATGCGGGCCTTGGCCGATTCGTAGCGGGCCAGGTCACGATGCACATCGAGATGGTCAGGAGCGAAGTTCAGCCAGGTGGCCACCTGGGGTCGGAACCGGCGGCTGTGGCCGAGGCGAAAAGAGGAAGCCTCGACCACGAAGCGCTCAATGGTGGCGTCCCCGAGGGCGGCCACGAGGGGAACCTCGGTGTTGCCGACGGCGGCGGGGTGACAGCCCGAGCGCTCCAGCATGGCCGTCACCATCATGGTCACGGTGGTCTTGCCGTTGGTTCCGGTGATGGCTATCAGCGGCCGTTGATCCCACTCGCCGGCCAGGTCGAACTCGCTGATGGTGGCCACCCCGGCCCTGGCCGCGGCGGCGAAGGCGGGGTGGGTCTCGGGCAGGCCCGGCGTGGGCAGGAAGGCTGCCGCCCCGACCAGCAAGGTGTCCCAGGCCGCGGGGTGGGGACCGGGGCCTTCGTGCAGCTCCACCTCTAACTCCTGGGCGAGGGCCCGGTGGGTGTCCGTCACCCGGTCCTCGACCAGCACCAGCTCCCGCTGGTGGGCGACCAGGGCGCGGGCCACCGCTGCCGCAGCCACCCCGACCCCGACCACCACCACCGGCGCCGTGCCTGGCCCGGCCGCGCTCATAACGGCACCGATCCGGCGGAGAGGAAGTCGGCGTAGAACAGCCCGAGCGCGACGGCCACGCACAACCCGGCGATGATCCAAAAACGCATGATGACCCGGGTCTCCGGCCAACCCCCGAGCTCGAAGTGATGGTGCAGCGGCGCCATTCGGAAGGGCCGGCGCCGCTGGGCCGGGGCGGTGTTGCGTTGCAAGCGGTAGACGACCACCTGGATCATCACCGAGGATGTTTCCAGCACGAACAGACCGCCCAGGATGGGCAAAAGCAGCTGGGTATCCGTGGTCAGAGCCAGCCCCGCGAAGCCGGCGCCGATGGCCAACGAGCCGGTGTCACCCATGAAAATCTGGGCCGGCGCCGCGTTCCACCACAGGAACCCTATGCAGCCGCCGAGCATGGACACGGAGACCACCGCCAGGTCTTGGGCGTGGAAGTTCTGGTACAGCTCGAAGTTTCGGAACTGCCAAAAGCAGATCACCGTGTAGGCGGCGAAGCCGAGCACGGAGGACCCCGCGGCCAGCCCGTCGAGGCCGTCCGTGAGGTTCACCCCGTTACTGAACCCGATGATCCACACCACCGCCAGTGCCACCCACACGACCTTGCCCAGCTCGATGTCCGGAACCGTCACGCGGGTGAAGCTGAGCCGGGTCGACTCCTCCGTGAAGGCAATGATGGACACCGAGAACCCCAGCGCCACCACCAGTTGGCCTGCCACCTTGGTCCGCTTGGTCAAACCCAGGTTGCGGGCCCTGGTCACCTTGATCCAATCGTCGAGCCCGCCCACAAAGCCGGCGGCGCAGATGGTGGCCATCACAATGAGCCCGGTGCGGGTGAAAATACCCCCGGGGACGGTCGACAGCACGTAGCCGGAACCGGCCCCGACCACGATGGCGATGCCGCCCATGGTCGGGGTGCCCGCCTTGATCGAGTGGCCGGTGGGTCCGTCGTCGCGAATCGGTTGGCCGATCCGATGGGAGGTGAGCCAGCGAATGAGGTAACGGGTGCCGAACAACGAGATCAGCGTGGACATCGCCGCCGCCACCAACAGGCGGATCACGAGGCCTCACCGCCACCGCTCGGAGGCGGCGACCCAGCCGTGGGTGAGGCTGGCGGTGACAGGAGCTGGCGGGCCACTTCGACATCATCGAAGTCGATGACCCGATCCGCGAAGTGTTGACTGCGCTCGTGGCCTTTGCCGGCCACCACTACCAAGTCGCCGGGTCGGGCCAGGCTGAAGGCGTGCTGCATGGCGGAGCGACGATCAAGCTCCACCACCACCGTCGCGCCCGCCACGGCTCCGGAACGTACTTGCTCGGCTATGACCAACGGTGACTCATGGCGGGGGTTGTCCGAGGTGATCACCGTGAAGTCGGCCAGCCGAGAAGCAATTTCGCCCATGGGCGCCCGCTTGGTCTGGTCCCTGTCGCCGCCACAGCCGAACACGACCAAAAGGGCGGCGCCGGGCCTGATCATCTCCCTGGCCGATTGCAGGACCCGCTCGAGGGCGTCGGGGGTGTGGGCGTAGTCCACCACCACCGAGAAGGTTTGACCGACCTCGATGTGCTGGAAGCGGCCCGGTACCGCCTCCAGCGCGGACAAGCCGGCGACGATGGCGTCCTCCTCTATGCCCAGCACCCGCGCCGCGGTGGCCGCGGCGAGGGCGTTGGAGAGGTTGTGGCGGCCGGCCAACCGCACCGCCACGGGCCGACCCTGCCAACGAAAATGGGTTCCGTGGGTACCCAGGTCGACATCGTTCGCGTCGCTGAGGGTGTAACCGACGGTGGGAACCAAGGCGGCGTCGCGCAGAAGTCGACCCCGGGGATCATCGAGGTTGACGACGGCCACCTCGCAGTGGGCGGGTTCGAAGAGCCGGGCTTTGGCTTGGAAGTAGGCCTCCATGGTGGGATGGAAGTCGAGGTGGTCACGGCTGAGGTTGGTGAACACCGCCACCGCGAACCGCACCCCGTCGACCCGGTTGAGCTGCAGGGCGTGGCTGGAGACCTCCATGACCACCGCCTGGACCCCGTTTTCCACGAAAGCGGCCAGCTGCGCGTGCAGATCGGCTGCCTCGGGGGTAGTGCGGGTGGCGGAC